>NZ_JBVVPL010000015.1:0-135850 GCF_055807615.1 Bradyrhizobium sp. MV1.5
GTCGTGGGCGGGGGGCGCTCCCCCCCCGCAGGGCTTGGCGGGCGGCACGACCTGCTGCTCGACCAGGCCGAGGTGCCCCGGCAGCGAACCGGCGCGCAGCAGCATGGCGACGCTGTTTGCTTCCTCCAGGGTGAAATTGCCGGAGATCTGGCCAGAGCCGCCGGTGATGGGCTCGCGGATTATGGGGGCGGAGATCACCTTGCCGTCGAGCACGATGGCGAACGGCTTTGCGATATTCTCCTCGGTGATGTGGGCAAAGCGCCGCGTGCCGCGGCCGTTGAAGCGGAACGAGGCGATCGGCTCTTTCGTGGCGCTCGCAAATCCCGGGCCCGCATAGCTGATGTCGTCGCCGTCGAGCACGCTGTCCTTGGCGACCAGATAAAGGCTCTTGTCCTTGAAGCCGGGCAGGACTTCCGTGCCTGTCGGCGGCGTGCCGGATTGCGCCTGCTCCGGCGGCATCGAGAGGTCGATCAGGCGGAAGCCGACCTTGACCCTTCGGGCGAAGACCGCGGTGACGCGCTCGGGCTCCATCACACCGGGCAGGAAGATTCGGATGCGGTCGGTGCCATCGGGCTGGACGCTGGCGAGCTGGACGCCGGCCTCCTTCAGACGCTGCTCGATCATGGCGATGGCATCTTCGACGAGTTCGTGCAACCGCGCGGCGGATGCCGCATTGGTCGGCGCGAGCCGGACGAGTCCGTCGCTGCCGTCGGTCACGGCGAGTGCATGCGACGGCAATCCTTCCGCCGCTGAGGCGAGCTTGCGCGCGAGTTGCTCGCGGCCCTTGACGTCGGCAATCTTCAACTCGACGCCGCCGTCGCGGATCGCAAGACCGGAGAAGGCGATCTTGCCCTCGCGCAGGTTCTTGTAGACGTCGTCGCGCAAATCCGTGACGACGCTCTCGCGCAGGCCATCGGTGTCCACCTTGTAGACGATGCGAGACCCGCCGAGCTTCTCCATCTTGTCGCTGATGAAGGCCGAGATCTTGGCGCGCATCTTGTCGAGCTGGCCATCCTCCGCGAGTGCCGCGCGGGGCAGGGCGATCACCGATGTCATGATCACCGATGTCAAGATCCCCGTGGTGACGGCGAACGTGATGAACAGCCGGGTGGCGCAATCCCGCGGGGGCGTAGTCATGATCACCTCAAGTCTTGCGGCAGGGCGCTGGCAACGGCGCTGGCAAGGAAGCCGGCATGTGAGTCCGATGCCAAATCTTGGTCCCCGGATCGGGCGCGCAGGTTCAAAGGCCTCCGCGGGAGCCCATTCCCGCCGACGGTAGGTCATGGACGAACGCCAAATCATCCATCATTCTGGCCCTGCTCGGCCGGCCATCGGTCGAGGCCCCGCCAACCCCAAAGTCAAAAGACAGGGCGCGGGGACATGCATCTGAGGGAGGACGGAATTTCATGGCGGGCATCCACGCGCTCGATCGGCTCATCGGCAGCGACTATCCGGACCTGGCGACGGACGCCGAGGTTCGAGCCTTCGAGCAGGTCCCCTACGTCGATCGCGTCGCGGCCGAGAGCACTTACGACGCCATCAGACTGGGTGCGGGCCGTAACCCCGACGGGCCGGCAATCCAGTTCCTGCAAAATGCCGATCCGGCCGACACGCCGGTCGTGGTCGCATACCGCGACCTCATCGCGCGCGTCACGCAGGCCGCCAACATGTTTCACGCGCTGGGCGTCGAGAAGGGCGACGTCGTCAGCTTCATGCTGCCGCTGGTGCCCGACGCCTTCGTAACGCTGTTCGGCGCGGAGGCCGCCGGCATCGCCAATCCCGTCAACCCGCTGCTGGAGCCGCACCAAATTGCGGAGATTCTGGAAGCGGCGAACACAAAAGTCCTGGTGGCGCTCGGGCCGATGCCGGGCACCGACATCTGGCAGAAAGTCGAGCAGATCAGGCCGCAACTCAAGCATCTCAAGGCGATCGTCCAGGTGTTCGGTGGCGGTGACCCGGGGAAGGGAGTCTTTGCTTTCAGCGACCTGATCAAGCAGCAGCCTTCGGACCGCCTGATCAGCGGACGAAAGATTTTGGGCAGCGACGTCGCCGCCTATTTCCACACCGGCGGCACCACCGGCACGCCAAAGCTGGTGCGGCACACCCATGCCAACCAAGTCTATCAGGCCTGGGCGCTCAATCTGCTGCTGAAGTCGAAGCCGGGCGCCAACATGCTGTTCGGCATGCCGCTGTTTCACGTCGGGGGCTCGCTGACGCAGGTGCTGACGACGCTGTCGGCCGGCGGTTCGCTGGTCGTGCTGTCGCCTAGCGGATGGCGCAATCCGAATTCCGTGAAGAACATCTGGGGGCTGGTCGAGCGCTTCAAGCCGGAGGCGCTGTCGAGCGTCCCGACGGTACTCGCCGCGACGCTCGCTGTGCCGCCTGGCAATGCGGACATCTCCAGCCTGAAATATGCAGCCGGCGGCGGCTCCGCGATCCCGGTCGCGGTCGGGTCTGCAATCCAGGACAAGCTCAAGCTGCCGGTCGTCGAGGTCTACGGCATGACCGAGACATCGAGCGTTCACACGCTGGCCTATCCGTCGCGGCCGATCCGGCTCGGTTCGGTCGGCCTTCCCATGCCCTACGCGCGGGTCCGCATCGTCCAGCTCGATGGCGAGGGCAAGCTGATCCGCGACTGCGCGCCGGACGAGATTGGCGTCGTCATCATGGCCGGCCCAGGCGTGTTCGGCGGCTATCTCAACGACGAGCACAACAAGGGTGCCTTCGTCGATGAAGTCTGGGTCAATTCCGGCGATCTTGGCCGGCTCGATGCCGACGGCTATCTCTGGATCACCGGCCGCGCCAAGGATCTCGTGATCCGCGGCGGCCACAACATCGATCCGGCGCCGATCGAGGAGATCATGTTCCGGCATCCTGCCGTCGGCTTTGCCGCGGTGGTCGGCCAGCCCGACGCCTATGCCGGCGAGCTGCCGGTGGGCTATGTGCAGCTGAAGCCGGGCGCGACCGTCGAACCGGGCGAGCTGGAGACATGGGTGCGCGAGCGCACGCCGGAGCGCGCGGCTGTCCCGGTGCAGGTCATCCCGATCGATCCGATGCCGGTGACGGGCGTCGGCAAAGTGTTCAAGCCGCAGCTGCGCTGGGACGCAGCGCAGCGCGTGTTCACCAAGGTGCTGACACCGCTCACTGAGCGCGGCATCGACTGCAAGGTCAGGGTCGGCGCTCACGGCAGCCACGGTTCGATCGCCACTGTGACGCTGGCGGGCCTGCCGGCGGATCGGTACGAGGCGGTTGCGAGCGAGGTGCACGCACTGCTTGCACCGTTCGTGATGCGCCACGAGGTGGTGCAAATGTAACGGGCTCAACAGACGGCTTCGGCCGTCAGCTGCGAAAGCAGGGCGACGCTTCGCCGCATTATCCATACGCCCGATAGAGCCCCTATGTGACGAATATCACATAGGAAGCGTTGGCAATTGAGACATGGTCCGAATAGTCTCGTGCAATTGCATCCGGGGGGACGCAAGTGATTCCGTTTCGGATATTTGCTTTGTTGATTTTAGCCATTGGCCTCGCCTGCGGACCGGCCCATGCGGACCGGCGGGTCGCGCTTGTCATTGGCAATTCCACTTACAAGAGCGCGCCCAAGCTCGGCAATCCCGTCAACGATGCCACTCTGGTCGGCGGCATGTTCAAGAAGGCGGGCTTTGATTCCGTTGATGTCAGGCTGGATCTCAGTGCCAGCGAGATGCGGCGCATGTTGCGTGAGTTTGCCGGCAGGACGCGCGATGCCGACATGGCGGTCATTTACTACGCCGGCCATGGCATCGAGCTGGAAGGCACCAACTATCTTATTCCGGTTGACGCGACGCTGGAGACGGATGGCGACGTGCTCGACGAGACCATCCCGGTGGAGCGCGCGCTGTTCGCGGTGGAGCCGGCCAAGCAGCTGCGCCTGATCATCCTGGATGCCTGCCGCGACAATCCGTTTTCCAAGACCATGAAGCGGACGCTGGCCTCGCGCGCGATCGGAAGGGGGCTTGCCAAGGTCGAGCCGACCAGCCCCAACACCATGATTGCGTTCGCCGCGAAGGCCGGTTCGACCGCGTCCGACGGCGATTCCAGAAACAGCCCGTTCGCCGTCGCTTTGGTCGAGCACCTTCCGAAGCCGGGCCTCGACCTGCGCAAGGCGTTCGGATTCGTGCGCGACGACGTGCTCAAGAGCACCGGCTACAAGCAGGAGCCCTATGTCTACGGCTCGCTCGGCGGCGACGATGTACCGCTGGTGGCAATCAAACCGGCCGCGACCGGGCCGCAGGCCAGTCCGCAGGATTCTATTCGCAGGGATTACGAGCTCGCGCTGCAGCTTGCCACGCGCGACGGTTGGGAAGCCTTCCTGGCGCAATATCACGACGGTTTCTATGCTAACCTGGCTAAGGGCCAGATGAACAAGATCGCCGCTGAAGAGACGCGCGCGTCAGCCGAGCAGAAAGCGAATGCGGCCGAGCAGCAGAAGGCAAGGCTTATTGCCGAACGCGCTCAGAAGGCCGAGCAGGACAAGGCGGCCGCGGCGGCCAAAGCGGCCGAAGAGGCGCGGATCGCGGCGGAGAAGCAGAAGCAGATCGAGCAAGCAAGAGCGGACGCGGCGGAGCACCAGCGCAAGCTGGCCGAAGCTGCCGCGGCAAAAGCACAGGCCGAGAAGCAGGCGGCGGAGAAGGCCAAGGCCGAACTTGCCGCCAAGCAGGCCGCCGAGAAGGCGGAGCAGGCGGCAAAGCCGACGGCCGATCGGCAGATGCCTGAGGTCGAGCAAAAAGTTGCAGCTCTTGCGCCGGCGCCGGCATCCACATTGTCGGCGGCTGATCTGACAAAATCCGTGCAGAGCGAATTGCGCCGCGTCGGCTGCTTTGCCTCGGCTGCGGACGGCGACTGGAATTCAGCCTCGCAGCGCTCGCTGACACTGTTCAACAAATATGCCGGCACCCAGTTCGACGCCAAGCTTGCAAGCGTCGACGCACTCGACGCCCTGAAAGCGAAGCCCGGACGGGTCTGCCCGCTCATTTGCAATTTCGGCTCCAAGGCCGACGGCGATCAATGCGTGAAGATCACCTGCCGGGCCGGTTATCGCGTCGGTGACGACAACGAATGCGAGAAGGTGCTGGAGAAGAAGCCGGTCGCGACGCGCGAGGACGCAAAGAGGAGCGATCAGGACCGGAAACAGGCGGAATCTGCGACACCGAAGTCGCAAGCATCCGGTCAGATCGTCTGCGGCCAAGCAGGCTGCAGACCAGTCGCAAAGGGTTGCCGCCTTGGTCTTGTGCCCGGTCCAGGCAACGGAGTCACGAAGATTACCGGCGAGATCTGCAACTGACAAAACCGGGCCTTCCCACCGCCGCTGCCTGACCTACCCCGCCGGCATCCGCGTTTCGACGAGTCGCGCCCAATAGGACGCGCCATGGCCCAGGATGTTGTCGTTGAAGACATAGGCCGGATGGTGGCACTCGTTGCCGTCGCCCATGCCGACCAGGATCATCGCGCCGGGGCGCGCTTCCAGCATGAAGGAGAAGTCTTCGGCGCCCATCATCGGAATGAACTTGTCGTTGACGCGCTCGGCACCGACGATGTCGCGGGCGACGTCGGCGGCAAGGCCGGCCTCGCGCGCATGGTTCATGGTCACCGGATACATCCGCGTGTATTTCGTCTCGGCCGAGCCGCCATAGGCGCGTGCTACGCTGTCGGCGACTTCGCCGATGCGGCGCTCGACGAGATCGCGCACTTCAGGATCGAGTGTGCGCACGGTGCCGCCGAGTTCGGCGATCTCCGGGATGATGTTGAAGGCCGTGCCGGAGTGGAATTGCGTGATCGAGATGACGGCGGACTTCAGCGGATCGACGTTGCGCGCGACGATCGATTGCAGCGCGTTGACGATCTGTGCGCCGATCAGCACGCTGTCGATGGACTTGTGCGGACCCGCGCCGGCGTGGCCGCCCTTGCCGTGGACCGTGATCTGGATGTTGTCGGAGGAGGCGAGCATCGCGCCCGGCGTGGTCGCGAAATGTCCTTCTGGTAGGCCCGGCATGTTGTGCATGCCATAGACCTCCTGGATGTTCCAGCGCGTCATCAGCCCGTCCTCGACCATCGCCTTGCCGCCGCCGCCGCCTTCTTCCGCCGGCTGGAAGATCACCACGGCCGTGCCGTCGAAATTGCGCGTCTCGGCGAGATATTTGGCGGCGCCGAGCAGCATGGCGGTGTGGCCGTCATGGCCGCAGGCGTGCATCTTGCCGGGGACCTTGGAGGCGTAGGCGACGCCCGACGTCTCCATGATCGGCAGCGCGTCCATGTCGGCGCGCAGGCCAATGGTCTTGCCCGAGGCGGATTTGCGGCCGCGGATCACACCGACGACGCCGGTGCGGCCGATGCCCGTCACCACCTCGTCGCAGCCGAACTCGCGCAAGCGGTCGGCGACGATGCCGGCGGTGCGGTGGACGTCGTATTGCAGCTCCGGGTTCTCGTGGAAGTCATGGCGCCAGGCGGCCATTTCGTCGGAGAGGGCGGCAACGCGGTTGACGATGGGCATGGGGAAGGTCCGCCTTGATTTGTAGCCCGGATGAGCGAAGCGACATCCGGGATCTTTGTGAGAGAAGTCCCGGGTGTCGCTGCGCTCACCCGGGCTGCGAATGACGTTCAGCTTTCGCCGAACACGCGCTTGAAGATCGTGTCGACGTGCTTGAAGTGATAGCCGAGGTCGAACTGCTCCTCGATCTCGGCGTCGGTGAGATACTTCTTCACCTCAGCGTCCTTCTTCAGGAGCTGGAGGAAGTCGCCTTCGCCGCGCCAGACCGGCATGGCGTTGCGCTGCACGAGCTTGTAGGCGTCCTCGCGGCTTGCGCCCTTCTGCGTCAGCGCCAGCAAAACGCGCTGCGAATGCACCAGGCCGCCGAGGCGGTCGAGGTTCTTCTGCATGTTGGCGGGGTACACCAGCAGCTTGTCGATCAGGCCGGCGAGGCGGACCAGCGCGAAGTCCAGCGTCACCGTCGCGTCGGGGCCCATCATGCGCTCGGCAGAGGAGTGCGAGATGTCGCGCTCGTGCCAGAGCACGACGTTCTCCAGCGCCGGCGTCACATAGGCGCGCACCATGCGTGACAAGCCGGTGAGGTTTTCCGAGAGCACCGGATTGCGCTTGTGCGGCATCGCGGACGAACCCTTCTGCCCTTCGGAGAAGAACTCCTCGGCTTCCAGCACTTCGGTGCGCTGCATGTGGCGGATCTCCACCGCAAAACGCTCGACCGAGGACGCGATCACGCCGAGCGTCGAGAAATACATCGCGTGGCGGTCGCGGGGAATGACCTGCGTCGAGATCGGCTCGGGCACGAGACCCATCGCCTTGGCAACATGCTGTTCGACGCGCGGATCGATCTGGGCAAAAGTGCCGACCGCGCCGGAGATGGCGCAGGTGGCGACTTCCTTGCGCGCGGCGATCAGGCGCTCCTTGGCGCGAGAGAATTCCGCATAGGCATAAGCGAGCTTGAGGCCGAAGGTCACGGGTTCTGCGTGGATGCCGTGACTGCGGCCGATGGTCGGCGTCATCTTGTGCTCGAGGGCGCGCTTCTTCAGCGCCGCCAGCACCTTGTCGAGGTCGGCGAGCAGCAGGTCGGCGGCGCGGGTGAGCTGGACGTTGAGGCAGGTGTCGAGCACGTCGGAGGACGTCATGCCCTGATGCACGAAGCGCGCCTCGGGGCCGACGATCTCGGCAAGATGGGTGAGGAACGCGATGACGTCGTGCTTGGTCTCGCGCTCGATCTCGTCGATGCGGGCGACGTCGAAAGTGGCGTCCTTGGCCTTGGCCCAGACCGTTTTGGCGGCCTCCCTGGGAATCGTGCCGAGCTCGGCAAGCGCGTCCGCCGCATGCGCCTCGATCTCGAACCAGATCTTGAACCGGGTCTGCGGCTCCCAGATCGAGGCCATTTCCGGGCGGGTATAGCGGGGGATCATTGGACTGCTCCAGGAAGGTGGGCGGGCGACCCAGAAGGGGGCGACCTGCCAAAATGCTTTTTACGCCGTGATCTAGCAGAGCGGGGAGGGCGAAACAAACGGGCCGGCAACGTAGCGGGGGATGATTGGGCTGGACAGGACCATCGGCGATGGGCGCCCGCCTCAAGGGGGAGGCCCGCAGATATTAACTGTCAATCACGGATCATTGACTGACAGATATTGAAATCTGTCAGCGAGACGTGTATATCCGTACTCGGACGCTCCGATTGGGCGTCTGGCGGCATCCCGGGAGCCCGACGTCCCAAACAAATGGGATTGAGGGTCGCAATTGAACAATCGGGACCGCCAATTGATTGGAGACTTACGACAATGACGACCGAAATCATCAATTTGACCGGGACGATTGGGCACTGGCTCAATTTACTGGTGGCGCGCCAGATCGCGGCGCAGGCTGCAAAACTGCCTCATTAAGGCGAGAGCTTTCCGAAACGACCGGTACGGGCGCTTCGGAAGCAGCTCCGTCGCCGGGTAACTGAGCCCTCAACGGGAACATGGTGCTGGCATGAACGAAGCCGTTATCTTGACGCCGGAGCGGATCCTCGAAGTCACCGAGGACGTGCTGCGGCGTTACGGACTCGCCAAGGCCACAGTGGTCGACGTGGCCCGTGCGCTCGATGTGAGCCACGGCAGCGTCTACCGCCATTTCCCGAGCAAGGCCTCGCTGCGCGAGGCCGTCGCCAAACGCTGGCTGGACCGCATCGACGCGCCATTACGCCAGCTTGCCGAAGAGCAGGGCCCGGCCCCGGCGCGACTCGACCGCTGGCTGCGCACCCTGTTCGCCGCCAAGCGTTCGCGCGTGCTCGACGATCCCGAGATGTTCGAGACCTATCTGACCCTGGCGCGCGAGGCCTGTGCAGCCGTCAAGTGTCACAAGGACACCATGATCGACCAGATTGCGGCGATCCTGACCGACGGCGTGACGCAGGGCGTGTTCGAGGTGGACGACGTCAAGGCCACCGCGCGCGCCATTTTCGATGCCACCGTCCGCTTCCACCATCCGGCCCACGCCGACGAATGGAAGGATGCCGATCTCTCGGCGCGCGTCGATGCGACGCTCGCGCTGGTGTTGCGCGGGCTGAAGGCGGCGTGAGGTTGCGAAGCCAACGCGTATCGCAGCTTGGGGCTTGATCCGCTCCTGCTCATGCCTTTGGCGATCGGCAGGATGACGGGCCTGGCCTCGACGATTCTCTCGTGACCACCATCCCATCATCCTGCGTGGCTGTGAGCCGTCAGATGACGAAGTCCGTTGGGTGAAGCGCCGCCGTGTGCACGCCGTCCAACGTGATCGTATCGTTGGTGGTGAGGTGGATCACGGCATCGCCGGCGCTATTGTCGCCGATGAGGCTGGAGACGGCTGCCCAGTCTGCGAAGCCGTAGTCATGCAGGTTGATCACGTCGTGTTCGGTGGTGGTGCTGCCGACAGCCTGGTTGCCTTGATTGAAGTCGTTGATGATGTCCTGGCCGGAGCCCGTGTTGAAGACGAACGTGTCGTTGTTCGGGCCGCCCCACAGGAGATCATTGCCGCCGCCACCGTTTAGGGTATCCGTGCCTCCGGTGATCGAGCCGGGTGAGGAAGGAGCGTAGCTCATCGCATCGCCCGCCAGGCGATCGGGGCTCGATCCCCCGGTGAGGATGTCGTTCCCGCCGTGAGCATTGCCCGACATTGTGGGAGCGTCGCCGTACAACGTCGTGCTGAAAGCAGCTCGCTCGCCATCGACGACGGCGGTGAGGATATCGTTCCCGCCCTGGGCATTGTCGGACATGGACGTTCCGGAATCGCCCGACAGGCTTCCTCCTCCGAGCTGGGCGTCGCTGCTCGCGGCAAAGGCCAGGATGTCGTTTCCGCCGACCGCGTTGTCGGTCATGGCGCCAGTGGCATCGCCGCTGAGTGCGTCGCCGCCGCCATTTATCCCATAGTCCGTCGCGCTCAGCGTATCATTCCCGCCGTGCGCATTGCCGCTCATGGCGCCACCAGCGTCCCCGCTGAGCGATCCGAACGATCTCCATCCGGTCGACGCCGTCAGTGTGTCATTTCCGCCTCCCGCGTTGCCCGACATGTCACCTTGGACATCGCCATAGAGATAAACATTGGTGTAGAGCGAGTTGTGGGCATCGACATTGAGGGTGTCGTTACCGCCCTGAGTGTTGTCCGCCATGGATTGGGCATCGCCAACGGCAACGGCACTATCCCAGCCGCCATCCACGCTCACCACGAGACTGTCGTTTCCTCCGTGAGAATTGCCATGCATGGCCGCCAGGTCTTCCCCAACGAGCGTCACGTTCGAGTTGAGACTCGATATGGCTGCCGTCAGCGCATCGTTTCCGCCCCAGTCATCGGTTGCCAACCCGGGATCTCCGAGCACGGTCATGGATTGACCGAAGTCCGGCAGGGTGACTGCGATAGTGTCGTTTGGCAGGTGGTGCATGTCGCTTCACTCCGATTTCATTTCAGTCGCGGGGCCTGAAAGCAGCGGAGTCTTTGCGAGACGCGCTGTGGCCGCGCTTGACGTTGAATCTGCTCGGAGTTGATGGCGGAGATTTGCTTTGGGTTGGATTTCATTGCGGCCGGAGGAACTTCGACGCGGGGTACGGAGCTCGACCGACGTTAGAAATTCGTCAGCCCGCAAGCCGCTGCGAGCCGCACCAGCTGCGCATCCGTACGCGCGCCGGTCTTGGCCTTGATCAGACAGTGATAGTTCTGCACCGTCTTGACGCTCGCGCTGGTATTGCGCGGGCTGAAGGCGTAAGCCAACTTCCTTCACGCGTTCCGAAGCCGTGACACCTGACGTGACCTGTCGCGGTTCTATCTCAGACCTTGTGGGCAACGTTGCCATTGCCGAGCGAGCGCGGATGATGGGTCTTTTTTCGCGCACGCAAGGCGGCGTTGGCCGAGGGCACGACCGACGGGCTTTCCGGATAGGTATTGACTTCGATTTCGACCACGTCCTTCGACCGTTTTCGAAGGCGGTAGAATGCAAGTTCCTGTTCGAGAATGGGGCAGTGGAATTGGATCGTCGCTGTGTCTGGCAGACGGCAGAGTTCATCGATGAGCTCGCCGACAGTGATGATCGGGGGATGATGGATGGCTTCGCGGATAGCCTTACTCATGGCGCAACTCCCTCACTCCGCTACTAACCGCGGCGCGACGGCGTCAGTTCCAATCCTACCCGGCCACACATGATCTAAAGGTGCGAGCCGCGCGCCAGCGCCCTAAAGCGCGGGTGCCAAATGCGAGCTGCGCAAGCGCAATATGCCGAACGGGTCTTCGCGCCCAGCGAGTTTGCGATAGGTCGCAAGGTCGTCAAGCGTCGGACCTTCCCCGCGTCTGACATTCAGGCCCGCAACCGTTGCAACCGGAATCGACGTGCCGAGGCCTGCGTAGAGATAGTTGTCGCCGAAAGCCTTCTTGAGCGCGGCAAAAGTCGGCTCACCGGTGCAATGTCCCGGGGCTACGCTGTCCACCTTGAACCTGTCCTTGAGGGCGGTAACGACTTTCGCGATAGCTTCGTCAGGTGCGACGACCAGATGAAATCCTCCCGCGACGAGATGAATCCTGGGATTGATACCCGTCGCCGCTTCGACGATGCGCTCGATCCCGGGGTGCGAGCAACCGACCAGAAGGACCATGCCGTCGGCCGTGTTGACAGCCAAGGACAGCTCTTTGAGTTCTCTCGTGCCCGGTGCATCGGAAATCAGCGAGATAAGTGTGATACCGGGAGCGATCTCGGTGGTCTGATCGATCAGTTCGAAGTTCGCATGGGCCCATGCCGTGCCGAACTTCATCACCGCGGGCGGCTTGCCTGCATAGTACCGCATCTCCGGCGGCAAGGCCTCGTCCTTGCGGTAGAAGCCGGACGGCAGAGACGAGCCGTAGATGCCAAATCCTTCCTTTTGCGCGTAGATATTGACGGTCGGATTGATGCTCAGGAGGTAGGACAAGCCCGCCATATGATCGGAGTGGCGGTGCGACAGAACGACAAAGTCGAGGTCCGAGAGATCAACTCCCTTGGCCTTCACGTTCGCCGCGAAGCTTTCGGGATCGTTACCCGTATCGAACAGGATGCGTTTTCCCGCGATTTCGACAAGGGCGGAGAAACCCCAGTCCTTTGTCATCGCCTCATCTGTGCCGAAGGCGTCATAGAGAATGGTGATCTGGTCTTTCGCCTCAGCTGCCGCGCTTCCCGTAAGCCCGGTCGCGAAAACGCTGGAGGCGATCAGTGCGGCAAGAAGGCTGTCCCTGATGTTCATGGAAGCGTCTCCTGTTGTCGTGCAAGACATACAACGGGAACGAGGGCGGCTCCGAGAGCCGTCCAAACTGGCTCTCGACGAAAGATCGGAGCCGGACACAGATCCGCTGGCCGCTTGACGCTGTGCCTGTGGTGGAGCCTAGCACAATCTGAGAGAGACTTGGAGACCTTCGCTGGGGGTGGCCAGTCGGGAACCAGATATTCTGGTCGCAGCAAACGGCACGCCGCCACCCTCTAGATCCTCGTCAGCCCACAATTGGCTGCCAGCCGCACCAGTTGCGCATCCGTGCGCGCGCCGGTCTTGGTCTTGATCAGATAGTGATAGTTCTGCACCGTCTTGACGCTGAGATTGAGATACGCTGCGATCTGTTCGGTCGTGGCACCGCCGGCGAACTGGCGCAGGATCTCGATCTCGCGTTCTCCCAGTTGATCCAGCGCCGAGCCCGCCGACAGGCTGTCCTCCGCCAGGATGTGCGCGATGTCGTCGCTCATGGCGCGCTCGCCGCGGGCAACGCTGCGGATCGCGGCGACGACCGCGGACGGCTCGCTGCTCTTGGTGACGAAGCCGCTTGCGCCGGCATTGAAGGCTGCCTTCACCAGCACGGCTTCGTTGTGCATGGTGAACACGAGGATCCGCGCCCGCGGGCTGCGCGCGCGGATGTTGCGGATGGCTTCCAGCCCGCTCGCGCCGGGCATCGAGATATCCAGCAAGACCACGTCGGGATCGCGCGCCTTGAAGGCGCCGTAGGCATCCGCGGCGTTGTCGGCTTCCGCCACGACATGCAGATCGCCCTGGCTTTCCAGCACGCGCCGATAGCCTTGCCGCACGATCGGATGGTCGTCGACCAGCAGCACGGAGATGCCTGTTGCGGTAATCTCGTTCATCCCGGCCTCACGCGGCGAGCGGGATGGTGGCGGCGACGCTGAGTCCGCCGCGGGCGGGCAGGATCGACAATGATCCGCCGGCCCCTGCGACGCGCTCGCGGATCCCCGTGAGGCCGAAGCCCGCCGACTGCGCAACGCGTGCCGCGTTGCCGCCGCCATCGTCCTCGACGCGGATCAGCAACGCATCGTCGTCGCCCGTGCGCCGCTCGACGTGCAGAGAAATCTCGCGTGCCGTGCCGTGGCGCAACGCGTTGGTCAGGCATTCCTGCGCGACGCGATAGGCGGTGGTCGCGGCCGGGCCGCTGATGTCGGTGAGGTCGCCCTTGAGATCGAGCTGGATCGTCGGCCGCGACGCGCTCTGCGAGCGCCAGCTATCCACCAAATTCACGAGGCTCGCCTCCAGCCCAAGCTCGGCGGGCAGGGGATTGCGCAGGCGCTTCAGCGCGTCGCGCAGCGAGGCCATCAGATGATGCGTGGCCTGCGAGATCATCCGCGCGTCCTGCACGATGTCGCTGTGCTTATCCCCCTTCGTGCTCGCCGTCTCGATGGTGTTGGCGAAGGCGAGGATGGCCGAGAGATTCTGTCCGAACTCGTCGTGCAGCTCGCGGGCGAGCGCGCGGCGTTCGTCGTCGCGGATCTCGATCAGGCGCCGCGTCAGCGCCGCGCGCTGCTCGGTCGCTTCCTCCAGCCGCCCGCCGAGCTCGCCGACGGCGCTGCCGATCATCGCCAGCTCCATCGAGCGGAAGCGCGGTAGTTTCGTGCGATACTGACCGCGCGCCATGCGCTGCAGGGCGGTCACGATCGTGCGTGCCGGCGCAAGCGCATGCGCAATCGCGAGCGAGGCCAGGAGCGCGATCGCTGCCGCCATCAAAAGCGCGACGTCGATCACGTTGAGGATGTATTCCCAGGCGAGCGAGATGGCGGCCGCTTCATCCGGCGTCGCAACCACCGCTCCGGCGGTCGCCGCGCGGGGACTGACCGGCCGTATCACTTCGGCATGGCTGCCGAGGAAGGTCGGCACGATCGACGCGAACCAGCGCGGCGGCGTCTTGCCCAGCCCCTCGCTCTGGCCGCAGAGCGGCTTTTCGAAGGCGATGGCCGGTTGGAATTCGACGCAGACGCCGGGTGAGATCAGCTTCATCGTCTCCAGCGTGCGCCACTCCGGAACCGGCAGAAGCTGCTCGCGTGTTCTGCTGCTACGCAACAAGAATTCGTGCCAGTACAGAGCCTGAAGCGCTTGGGCGACCCGCTGCGCCGAGGCCGCAGTCGCCCGGTCGACGCTGCGATAGGCGTCGAACGTGGCCCAGATGGTCGCCGCGCCAAGGCAGAGGGCGACGATGAGAAACAGACGGGCGACAAGCTGAAGCACAAGGCGCATGCGATCACCCCAAAGTTTGGTAAGGTCAGCCTAACAACGCCGCCGCGCCTTGCCAATTGCGAGGCACGGCAAGATTGAATCTCGGGCAAATTTCCCAAGCCGGATTGGGCATGGCTCTTTGGACCGGGCGCGGCGGCTTTGATCTAATGGGCGGAATTCACGGCCAGGAGCGGTGCAGCATGAGTTCGATGACGATTGGGCCGATCGCGGGGCCTGCTGCCGACCCATCCGAGCGTAGCGCGCTCCTGTTCTGGATGATCTTCACCGGGCTTTCGATCTTCGCCGTCGTGCTGTTGTGGCGGTTCGGCCTGATCCGTCTGATGCTGACCTCGGACCGGACCTACATTTCCAGCTTGATCGCGCTGCTCTATGTCCTCACCTGCGGTCATTGCTTCCTGCGCACGCGGGCCATTGCCCACGAGGGCGCGGCGGCCCGGCGCTGCCGCGCGGTGCTTGCGGCGCCCGAGGGCGGCAGGGCGCTCGACGCCGGCGCAGCCGAGCTGGCACGCGGGCTGGTGCGGGACCACATCGAGAGCCTCGTGACCAAGGCCGCGGCGCAGGACTACCGGCCTGTCGACCAGACGCTGTTGCTGCGAACGCTCGCCGACCGCCTGCGCGGTTCCAACGGCTTCGGCGCCTTCGTCTCGGACACGCTGATGAAGCTCGGCCTGCTCGGCACCATCGTCGGCTTCATCATCATGCTGGCGCCGATCGCGGGGCTGGATGCCGCCGACAAGGTCGCGATGCGATCCTCGATGGGGCTGATGAGCGACGGCATGGCGGTCGCGATGTACACGACGCTGGCGGGCCTGGTCGGTTCGATCCTGGTCCGCATCCAGTATTACATGCTGGATGCCGCGACCCAGAAGGTGTTCTCGGATGCGGTGGTGCTGACCGAGACCTATGTGACGCCGGTGCTGGAGCGCAAGGGTTCTGGAATCAAGCGCGCTGGAATCGCGACATGATGGATGATTTCGGTCTCTATCCGCGCGAGGAGCCGTTCGACCCGCTGGGCGTGATGCTGTTCAAGGCGCTCCAGGTGATCGCTTTCCTGTTCTTCCTGGCGCTGCTCGCGGTCTCGCCGGACGCCAAGGACGGCAAGATCGATTCCAAGGCAGAGTTCATGATCACGCTGGACTGGCCGGACAGCCACCCCGACGATCTCGACCTGTTCGTGCAGGATCCCGTGGGCAATATCGCCTGGTATCGCCACCGCGAGGCCGGCTTCCTCACGCTCGACCGCGACGATCGCGGCGGAGCCAACGACTTCATCATGGTCAACGGCAAGAAGATTGCCTCGCCGATCCGCGAGGAGATCGTCACGGTGCGGGGCATCGTTCCCGGCGAATACACCGTCAATGTCTCACATTTCGTCGCCACGACCGGCGAGCCCGTGACGGCCAATGTGAAGGTGCAAAAACTCAATCCGACGGCGCAGGTGATCTTCGATAACAAGTTCACGGTCGATCACACCGGCGACGAGAAGACGGCGGTGCGGTTCCGGCTCGACGCCGAAGGCAAGGTCGTCAATGTGGATCAGCGGCCGAAATCGCTGCTGGAGACCTTCCGCAGCGGCTGGCGCAACGGCGCCGATCTCGACCCGAACACCGGCGTGAGCAGGAACGCTGTGAGGGTGCGCCGTGACTAGCCTGCAGACGGTCATCCTCACGCTATCGATAGCCTACGCCGTCATCGGCGCGCTGCTGCTGGTCGTGCTCGTCTATGCGCGGCTGCACTGGTCAATCAAGGCCGTCGCGGTGGTCGTGACCAGCGCCTTCTATGTCGTCAGCTTCACGGAAATGCGCGGGCTGCTCGGCTGGGCCAGCGCCGACCGGCTGCCGGCCTCCTTCAAGCTGCTGAAGACCCGCATCGTCGAGCCGCATTCGCTGGAGGGCGATCCCGGCTCGATCTATCTCTGGGTCGAGCAGCTCGACGAGGACAATCGGCCGAGCGGCATCCCGCGCGCCTTTCGTGTGCCCTACAATGACAGGCTGGCCGACAAGACCCATGCGGCGGAGAACGAGATCGCGCTGGGACATCCGCAAGGCGGCCGGGCCGCCGATTTCGGCGGCGGCGATGGCAGCCTCATCGACATGGTCAGGGAATATGTGACGCCCAAGACTATCATGGAGACGAGCGGAGGCGATTCCTCGACCGGCGAATTCCTGGCACCCCCGGCCGGCGCGCAGGGCGCCGTGTTCACGCCGTTGCCGCCGCCCCGGATGCCGCCGAAGGACGAGCAATAGGCTCTTCACCATCGCGACAGGGCAGTGCTGGCAAACCGCGCTCCGCTGGCGCATGTTCTTGACCTCCCTCAATTTGGCCTTATCGGCTCCCAATAAGGTTCGAGGGTGGAGGGTGCGTGCTTCTCGCTGTCTTCTCGGATATCCACGGCAACCGGCAGGCGTTCGAGGCGTGCCTGAAAGTCGCGCGGGCGCGTGGCGCCGAGCGCTTCATCCTGCTTGGCGACTTCGTCGGCTATGGCGCCGATCCGGAATGGGTGGTGGATACCGCGATGGAGCTCGTTGCCCAAGGCGCCGTCGCCGTGCGCGGCAATCATGACCAGGCGGTGAATTCCTCGGCCGAGACCATGAATGCCGAGGCGCAAATCGCGATCGAATGGACCCGCGGCCGGCTCGACACCGCGCAGCGGCGGTTCCTGGCGGAATTGCCGATGCTGGTGGAGGACGGCGATCGCCTGTTCGTGCATTCGGAAGCCTCGAGCCCCCGAAGCTGGCACTATGTCCGAACGACCGCCGATGCCGCCAAAAGCCTGATCGCGACGCCGGCTCATGTCACGTTCTGCGGCCACATCCACCGCCCGGCGATCTATTCGATGTCGGTGACGGCGAAGATGTCGGGGCTCGTGCCCAAGACCGACGTCTCCGTACCGCTGCTGCGCGGGCGGCAATGGCTTGCGGTGCTTGGCTCGGTCGGCCAACCCCGCGATAGCGATCCATCCGCGGCTTTCGTGCTGTTCGACACCGTCTCGTGCCAGATCACCTATTGCCGCGCGCCCTACGATGTCGAGACGGCCGCGAACCGGATCCGCGAGAACGGCCTGCCGCATTGGCTCGCCGACCGGCTGTCGCAGGGGCGCTAGAGGCCGATGCCGAAACCCCTCGTCAAAACAGGCGCAGAGATCGACGGCTACACGATCGGCGAATGCGTCCATGCCGGCGGTATGGCGACGCTGTGGACGGTCACCCGTCCCGGCCTCGACGTGCCGCTGCTGATGAAGATTCCGCGGGTGTCGGAGGGCGAAGACCCCGCGGCGATCGTCTCCTTCGAGATGGAGATGATGATCCTGCCGCGGCTGGCCGGGCCGCACGTGCCCTCATGTTTCGGCACCGGCGACTTCGCCCACCAAGCCTATGTCGTGATCGAGCGCATCTCCGGGACCACACTCTACAAGCGGCTGCCCGACCTGCCGCTGCCGTATGACGAGGCGCGGCAGCTCGTCGCCAGGATCGCGACGGGGCTCGCGGATCTGCACCGGCAGAACGTGATCCATCACGACATCAAGCCGAGCAGCATCATGTTCCGCGAGAGCGGCGAGGCGGTGCTGATCGACTATGGCCTGTCGCATCACAACCATCTGCCGGACCTGTTGCAGGAGGAATTCCGCCTGCCTTACGGCACTGCGCCCTATATGGCGCCGGAACGGTTGTCAGGGGTGCGCGACGATCCGCGCAGCGATCTGTTCTCGCTTGGCGTGCTGCTCTATTTCTTCACGACCGGCGAGCGGCCGTTCGGCGAGGGCGAGACGCTGCGCGCGATGCGGCGCCGGCTGTGGCGCGATCCGCACCCGCCGCGCTCGCTTCGCGCCGACTATCCGCCCTGGCTCCAGGAGGTGGTGCTGCGATGCCTCGAGATCGAGCCGGTGCGGCGCTATCCGACCGCGTCCCAGCTCGCCTTCGATCTCACCCATCCGGACCAGGTCAGACTCACCACACGCTCGGAGCGGATGAAGCGCGATCCGTTAAGCGTCGCTTGGCGGCGCCGCTTCAACCAGGGCGTCATGCAGCCGCGCGCGAAATCGGATGTCGCAGCCCAGATCGCATCAAGCCCGATCCTCGCGGTCGCGCTCGACACGGTGGAAGGCGCCCCCGAGCTGAACGAAGCGTTGCGCGTCACCACCGAGCGTATTCTCGCCACGCTGCCGTCGGCGCGGCTCGCCTGTCTCAACGTGCTGAAGCTCAACCGCATCGCGATCGACAGGACGCTGGATGAGCAGGGCTCCAACAAGCATATCGACCGCTTGGTGGCGCTCAGGCACTGGGCCACGCCGCTCAAGCTGGATGAAAGCCGGCTGTCGGCTCACGTGCTGGAAGCGGTCGACCCCGCCGCGGCCATCCTGGAGTTTTGCGAGGTCAACCACGTCGACCACATCATCATCGGCGCGCGGCAGGGCTCGTTCCGCCGCACGCTGCTCGGCAGCGTCTCGGCCAAGGTGGCCTCGGAAGCGGCCTGCACCGTCACCGTGGTCCGGCCGCCGCGAATGGCTGCGGATGCGGGCGAGGAGGCCGGATAGGGCCGCGCTCTGGATACTGGAGGTTCAGGCCGCGTGAGCGGTGTGGACGGAGCGCTTGCGACGGATCGGCCAGGAGAATTGCGGGCCGGGCTCGCCGTGATCCGCGCTGCCGCCGAAGAACTGGATGATCTCGCGGCAGGGCTCGCAGTTGAACAGGTTACGCGACGCGGATGCCTTGGTCATTTCCTTCAGGCAGTTCGGGCAATGCGGCTTCATGAGTTTGGTCCAGAAAAGAATTCAATGCCGGTGCGGTGACCGGAGCGGGTGATCCAGGTCCATCTCGGGCCCGGTGTCGTCGCGCATCTCGCCTTCGGTGCGTTCGAGTCGACCGAAGAAAAAATCGAGATCAGGATGCGGGCGCCGCGGGATGCGGCACCGGCGCTTCGGTTGACGTTTCACAAGCGCGATCTGCATGGGGTCAGGCCCGATACCAGTCGCGACGAGCGATGCGGGCCGAGCGTAGCGAGACCTTCACCGGTCCGGCCGATGGACCAAACACAACAAACGCACAAAAACCAAGCCACAACGCCACGCCAGTCCAAACCAGGGTCGTCGTCATGATGTGCTCCCGCGAAACAGGCAAGAATCACTAGCGGTGATTTGCGCGAATCAGGGAAGCCCGGAGGAGTACGGATCAAGGTTGCAAATTTAGGCATTGCGCGCCGCAACACCGTAGAAGCCGCACGTCGGCGGAGCCGAGCGGGCCCTCAGATCGCCTCGCCGCGTGCACCCGCGGCGGCGTTGCGGATTGCGGCGATGTTGGTCTTGTAGGCGTCCTGCGTGCCGCCCCTGAACACGGACGTGCCGGCGACGAAGGCGTTGGCCCCGGCTGCAGCCAGGGGACCTGCGACGTCGGCCCCGACGCCGCCATCGACCTCGATGTCGATCGGACGGCCCGCTGTCATGGCGCGGATGTCGCGGATCTTGCCGATCGCGGAGGGGATGAAGGCCTGGCCGCCGAAGCCGGGATTGACCGACATCACCAGCACGAGGTCGACCAGGTCCAGGACGTATTCGAGCGCGCTGATCGGCGTGCCCGGATTGAGCGAAACGCCGGCCTTCTTGCCGAGTGCGCGGATCGCCTGAAGCGAGCGGTGCAGATGGGGACCGGCCTCGGCATGCACGGTGATGTGGTCGCAGCCGGCTTTCGCGAAGGCCTCCAGATAGGGATCGCAGGGCGAGATCATCAGATGCGCGTCGAAGATCTTCTTGGTGTGCGGGCGCATCGCCTTGATGACGTCGGGGCCATACGAGATGTTGGGGACGAAGTGCCCGTCCATGACGTCGAGATGGATCCAGTCGGCTCCGGCGGCGTCCACGGCGCGCACCTCCTCGCCGAGCCTGGAGAAATCCGAGGCCAGTATCGAGGGCGCGATTGCCAGGGGGCGGGGGACGAAGGCTTGGGTCATGGCGGTTTCCCGTGGCGGCCGTGAAAGATGGACTCGCCTAACATGGGCCCCTCAGCCGGGCAATGCAGGGGCGGCGTGCTTCCTGTGGGCGGAAATTTCTGCCGCGACCGGCATGAATTGCCGGTGTTCCCGGGCCGTGCAAAGTGTGGTGAAAGCGGATTTCATTGAGCTTTTTGCGCTGGCACGGCGTTTGCTGACTTGACCTGAACAGAACATTGGCCGCGGCATGCCGCATCGGTTGGAGTTGTGCAATGTTGTTCGCTCTTGGGGCCGTATCGAGCGCGCTCGACGCGATCCAGTCGCTGACAAATTCGAAATCGTCCTCGTCGACGCAGAAGACGGGGTCCTCGCAAAAGCCTCCGACCAATCCGTTCGCGATCGACAGCGGCAGCAACAGCACGACCGGCGCGACCTCGTCGGTCAATGCGGGCAAAACACCGCAGATCTCGCCGGAGACGATGAAAGCGCTGTTCGCAGCGCAGAGCCAGTCGACGGACAGCACTGGCAGCGCCGCCAACTCGACCTCGTCGAGCTCGACATCCTCGTCCTCGACGCGCCGCGATGCCGCCCTGAAGGATCTGTTCTCGCAGATCGATGGCGATGGCGACGGCAAGATCACCAAGTCGGAATTCGAGAATGCGCTCGGCGCTGGTGGCACCAACCTCGCGCAGGCCGACGACGTTTTCTCGAAGCTGGATTCGAATACCGACGGCAGCGTCAACCTCGATGAGATGTCGAAGGCGCTGAAGAGCGGCCACCACGGCCACCATCACGCGCAGGGTGCCGGCGATGCCTCCGGCAGCGGCTCGGATTCCTCCTCGCCGTCCAGCGGCGGCTCGACCTCGACTTCGACGACCGGCGCCGACGGTTCGACCACCACCACCGTCACCTACGCCGACGGCTTCAAGATGTCGACGACGGTCCCGGGCGCCTCCAGCTCTTCGAACGGGGCAGGCGGGCGCAATTCGCCCTATGATTGGTTCGGGCAGATGATGCAGCGCCAGGCGCAGGCTTCGGCGGGATCATCGGGGTCATCGACGTCGATGACAGTGTAGCCGTGCTCACGGTTAGCCGGCATATTCGTGCGTGATGTCACGACAGGCATACCGGTCACGGATCTCATGGTTGAAGAACGTACCCTTTGAGCGCGCGGCCTTGAATGCCGCGGCGACCTCGGGCGGGACGTCCTCGTAGACATAGAGCCGTCCGCTGACGAAAGTCACCTTCATTTCGCGCGTCTCGGGCGCATAGCGGAAAAAGCGGATCACGGAAGACGGCATGGCGGTGCACCTTGGCCCGCCAGGGTAACGCGCTGTCCGCCGTTTCGTTTCTAGCCGAACCGATCCTTCCACGCCGGCGTTGCGCCGGCAAACGGCAGGGCCGTCGCATTGTAGACACCACGCGCGATCGCGCGTGCGACCACGTTGGCGGCGATCGTTCCGAGCTCGGTAAGGCCGACCAGCGGCTCGATCGGCTTCTCGCCCGTTGCGGCGGCGAACAGCACGTCGCCGTCGGTCGGCGCATGCACCGGATAGATCGCGCGGGCAAATCCGGTATGCGCGATCATCGCAAGCCGCTTGGCCTGGGCCTTGGTCAGCATGGCATCGGTAACGACGAGGCCGATCGTGGTGTTCTCACGTGCGCTCGCGGCCGGTCCGCCCTTGATGCGCATCGCCAGCATGTCCGGCGTGAACACGGACGGCAGCCCGCGCCCGCCGAACTCGCCGTTCTCCTCGAACGGCGCAGCCCAGAACCAGGGCCCTTCGCCAACAGTTGTGCTGCCGACCGCGTTGACGACCATGATCGCGGCGACCTTGATGCCATTGGCCAGGACCGCGGAGGCCGACCCCAGTCCACCCTTGAAGGTCGCGGTGGTGGCACCGAGGCCGGCGCCGACGCTGCCGAGTGCGAAATCGTCGCTGGCGGCCAACGCTGCGGCGTAGCCGAGATCGCGATAGGGCGCGAAGCGTCCCCAGGCCTTGTCGCCACCGTTGAGCAGGTCGAAAACGATTGCGCCCGGGACGATCGGAATCACTGCCTCGCGAATCCGCAAGCCACGGCCTAGTTCGGCGAGCCAGGCCTGGATGCCGCCGCCGGCGTCGATTCCAAAGGCTGAGCCGCCGGACAGCGCAATGGCGTCAACGCGATCGACGGTGCTGGCGAGGTCGAGCAACGCGTCTTCGCGCGTGCCGGGTCCGCCGCCGCGAACATCGATGGCCGCAACCGCGGGGGCGTCGAAGATGATCGCGGTCGTGCCAGTGGCGATTTTCGCGTCCTCGGCATGGCCGACGCGGACGCCGGCGATATCGGTGAGAAGGTTTTTCAAGGCGGCTCCGCAGGCTGAAAGGCGTCCGCTTCAGCGATATCGCAGGGATGCCGCAGGCTCAACCCGCGAGCGCGGTCCTCAGCATCTTGGCGAGCTCGGACTTGCGGTAGGGCTTTGCCAACAGCAGCACGCCGGAATCGAGCCGCCCGTGATGGACGATGGCGTTCTCGGTGTAGCCCGAGGTGAACAGCGTCTTCAGGTCGGGGCGGCGGCGAGCCGCCTCATCGGCGAGCTGGCGGCCGTTCATGTTGCCGGGCATGATGACGTCCGTGAACAGCAGGTCGATGTCCTTGTCGGCGTCGATGATGACGAGGGCCTCGGCCGCGTTGGCGGCTTCGAGGGCGGTATAGCCGAGGCTCTTGATCTGGGTCACGACATATTGGCGCACCAGCGCGTCGTCCTCGACGATCAGGATTTTTTCGTGGCCGCCGGTGACGGGCGCGTTCTGGAGCGCCTCGAATTCGGTCTCCTGCACGCCGCTCGAGCGCGGCAGGTAGATCTTCACGCTCGTGCCGTGGCCTTCCTCGCTGTAGATCTTGATGTGTCCGCCGGACTGCTTGACGAAGCCGAACACCATGCTGAGCCCGAGGCCGGTGCCCTTGCCGACCTCCTTGGTGGTGAAGAAGGGATCGAACACCCGGTCGATCAACTCCGGCGGGATTCCGGAGCCGGTGTCGCTGACGGCGATCATGACGTAATTGCCAGCCACCACGTCGGGATTCATGCTGGCATAACCGTCGTCGAGGAAGATGTTGCGCGTCTCCAGCACCAGCGTGCCGCCGTCGGGCATCGCATCGCGCGCGTTCAACGCGAGATTGAGGATCGCGGTGGAAAGCTGGCCCGGGTCGATCAGTGCCGGCCACGCATCCTCGGTGAGTTGCGGCATGATGGTGATATGCTCGCCGAGCGTGGGATGCAGGAGCTTTGCGGCCTCGAGCGTCAATGCGTTGACGTCGATTTCGCGCGGCTGGAGCGGCTGCTTGCGGGCGAAGGCGAGCAGATGCTTGGTCAGTTGCGCGCCGCGCTCGGCGGCGTCGTCGATCAGCTTGGTGATGGCGGCGAGCTCGGGACGGTCAGCGACCGCGTCCGCCAGAATACCGATCGTGCCGGTAATGACCGTCAGCACATTGTTGAAGTCGTGCGCGACACCGCCGGTCAATTGACCGATGGAATCCATCTTCTGGACGTGCCTGAACTGCGCCTCGGCGGCCTGCTTCTCAGTGAGATCGCGGCCGATGAAGAAATGGCGCTTGACCGGTTCGGACCAGGTGCCCATCCAGTTCAGGGTGACCTCGTGACCGTCGTAGTGGTAGTAGCGCGCCTCGAAGCTGCGCTTGACCGCGCCACGCCGCGCCGCGCGCATCTCGTCGCGCGTCTTCTGGAGGTCATCGGGATGAATGAACTCTGTGGCGCTGTGCCCGATCATGTCCTCCGGACTCAGGCCCAGAATGGTCTTCACGCTCGGGCTGACCTGGATGAAATTGCCAAAACCGTCGGTGACCAGGATCAGGTCCTGTGAGGTCTCGAATATCCGCTGCCGCTCCTCGACCTCACGGCGCAGTTTTTCTCGTGCCTGCTTCTCTTCCGTGATGTCGTGGGCGATCTTGGAGGCGCCGATGATCTCTCCGCTAGCTGCTTTGAGCGGGGAAACATTGAGGACAACGTCGACGCGCCGGCCGTCCTTGCGGATGCGGACCGTCTCGTGCTGGGCGATCGTTTCGTTGCCGCCGACCCGGTTCAGGATACCCCTGACCTCAGCCTTGCGGTCCTCCGGCACGATGATGTCGATCGGCTGGCCGACGGCCTCCGCGGCGGCATAGCCGAACAGATGTTCGGCGGCCTTGTTCCAGCCCGTGATGACACCGTCGAGCGTCTTCGTGATGATGGCATCATTGGCGGATTCGACGACGGCGCCGTACAGGGCAAGGCGCTTGCCGTAGTAGTCGCGATCCAACGCCGACTGCTGGCGCAGCCTGCCGACGAGACCCAGCGTATGCGCCTGGAGGCGGACATTTTCGATCAGGAGCACCGCAAGCACGAAGGTCGCCGCGCAGAGGCCGTAGACACGACCGCCGTAGAAGCCGAGATCGAAACGCGCGACGTTGACGATCGCCGACAGCGCGATGTCGAACAGCCACGCGCACATCACAACCATGAGCCAGACGTCGATGACCGAATGCGGACGGCGGAACCACAGCGAGACCAGCGCGGCGAAGCTCAAGGACCAGACAAAGGACACCACGCCGATCATGATCTGCGTGTAACGGCCATCGCGCAGCAGGACCGGAAGCAGGTCGTGCTGGGCAGTGACGATCGAGGTCAAAACGATCATGACCGCGACGACGCCGACCACGCTGGCGTAGATCGCCTTGCTTGCCGAGCCCGCGATCTGGGCGCCGCCGTCGGCCTCCTTCAGCCAGGCGTAGGCCAGCACGCAGAGCGGGAAGCCGCCGTGCCAGATCATGTAGAGCCAGACCGTGGTCTGCTGGTTGGCCCCCAGCAACCCGGCCGGCGAAAAGAGTCCGGGGAAGGTGAGGGCATGGACCACGGCCGCGGCGGCGGTGAACAGATAGCCGGTCGCGAGCACGAGCAGCGCGCGGGTCCTGAGCACCGCAAACTGCGACAACAGCAGGACCGCGGTGACGATGTCCGCGACCACGAGGGCGGATTGATAGCTCGCGACAAAGGCTGGCACAGGCAGCAGCGGGATACCTGCGAAGGGTACGGCCATTGCGAACAGGATCGAGGAGACGCCCACGATCGCCAATGCTGCGGTGCGGTCTTTCGGGGTAGCCGGCAGCGTCGAAAGGAATGTGTTCCGATCGGTCGGCGCGGACACGTGCAGCTCTCGCAGATCGGTCTTGAGCATTTTTGCCAATCTCATTTGGCCCAACGAATTTCCGTCCATGGTAGCGGGTTCTGGGCACGCATCATGACAAAACCGGTCGCGACTCAACCGAAGGTTACAGCTTACTTAATTTAATAGGGAGCGCGCACGGGGGATCGGGTAAGATGCGCTTTACTGGACGGTGCCATAATGCTCTCCCGCCGCTACGGGTTCCAGGTTTGAATCAAGCATTTTGAATTCAGGATCCGGGAGTTGTTCCCTATGTCCCGCGTTCTCATCATCGACGACCAGAAGGACGTCCGGGCGATGGTCGCGATCGTGCTGCGCGTCAACCGTTATGACGTCGTCGAGGCCGACAGCGGCGCAGCCGGGGTGAAAGCCTTCACCGAAGCCTGCTTCGACGCGGCAATCGTGGACATTTTCCTCGGCGATACCAGCGGCGTCGAGGTCATCTCGACCCTGCGCGAGCTTGCACCCGGCCTGCCGGTCGTTGCCGTGTCGGGGATGACGGCGCTGGACTTCATGGAACAATCGCCCCACCTCGCCAACGTGGTCTGCCTGCAAAAGCCGTTTCGGCCGAACGATCTTCTTCAGGCACTGCGGAAGGCCAAAGCCGCGGTGGACGGCGCGCTCCCCGCAGCCGTCTGACCCTGACGCAGGAAGAAACGCCCCGGGCAAGCCGGGGCGCGATGACGATTGGAGGAGGCCTTCAGGCCTCGGCAAGCGTGTTTAGGTGCCGTTGCCGCTGATCGCGGCGTAGCCGCCCTTGGCGTCCCATTTGTAGACGACGTAGTCGAGCTGCTTGATATCGCCCTTGGCGTCATACTCGATCGGACCGATCACGGTGTCCCACTTGCCGGCCTTGATGGCCGCCATGACCTTCTTGGCATCGGTGGTGCCGGCCTTCTTGGCCGCCTGCGACCAGACCTGCATCGCCGCGTAGGTGTAGAGCGTGTAGCCCTCGGGGTCGATGTTCTTGGCCTTGAAGGCCTCGACGATCTTCTTCGCGGTCGGCTTGTTGCGCGGATCGGGGCCGAAGGTGAACAGCGTGCCTTCGCCGGCCGGGCCGGTGATGGAGGCGTATTCCTTGTCGGCGAGCGCGTCGCCGGCCATCAGCACGGTCTTGAGGCCCTGGTCGCGCATCTGGCGCAGGATCAGGCCGCTCTCCTGATGGTAGCCCCCGACATAGACGAGATCGATGTTGTCGCGCTTCAGCCGCGAGACGATCGCGTTGAAGTCCTTGTCGCCCTTGTTGTAGGACTCGTACATCTTCTCGGTGACGCCGGCCTTGTTGAGCGCCTTCTTGGTCTCGTCCGCAAGACCCTTGCCGTAGGTGGTCTTGTCGTTGAGGATGGCGATATTCTTGCCCTTGTAGTTCTTGGCGATGTACTGGGCGGCGACCAGGCCCTGCTGATCGTCGCGGCCGCAGACGCGCGCCACGTTCCACAGCCCGCTATCGGTGAACTTCGGATTGGTGGAGGCGGGAGTAATCTGGAGCACGTTGCCGTCGGCATAGGCTTCCGACGCGGGGATCGACGACGACGAGCAATAATGCCCGGCCACGAACGGGATTTTCGCGCCGGCGATCTTCTCGGCGACCGAGCGTGCCTGCTTCGGATCGCAGGCGTCGTCCTCGATGGACAGCGCGAGCTTCTTGCCGTTGACGCCGCCGGCGGCGTTGATGTCGGTTACGGCCATCTCGGCGCCGTTCTTCATCTGGCGGCCAAAGGCGGACTCGCCGCCGGTCATCGGACCTGCGACTGCGACGGTGAGATCCTGCGCGAATGCCGCGCTCGACAGCGCGATCGATGCGCCGAATGCCAGACCGATGAGCTTCAGTGATTTCATGAGATACCTCGAGGGTGGTCGCCTGTGGAAGTTACCGGGCATGCCCGGTTCAAACCGGCGCCATTCTTGAATGAATTCGAGGAGAAGTCACCGGCAAAATACGGGCATTGGCAGAGATATCGCCAAATTCGGCCGCACGGGCTCGTCTTGGGCCGCCTCAGCCGTGCCGGCCGCCTTCCAGGTAGGCGGCGCGAATCTCGGGGCGCTGCAACAACTCGGCACCGGTCCCGGCCAGCGTGATCAGGCCATTGACCATGACATAGCCGCGATGGGCGAGCTTGAGCGCGTGGTTGGCGTTCTGCTCGACGATCAGCACGGTCAGGCCGTCCTGCCGGTTCAGAGTGCGGATCGCATCGAAAATCTGGCGCGCGATCAGCGGCGCCAGACCGAGCGAGGGCTCGTCGAGCAGGAGCAGGCGAGGACGGCTCATCAAGGCGCGACCGATGGCCAGCATCTGCTGCTCGCCGCCGGACAGGGTTCCGCCACGCTGGGCGTAGCGTTCCTTCAGCCGCGGAAACAGCGTGAACACGCGTTGTAGCGTCGCCTCGCGTTCGGCGTCAGTGCATTCGGTGGCGTCCGCCCCCATCTGGAGATTTTCCGCCACGCTCATGCGCGGGAAGATGCGGCGGCCTTCCGGCGATTGCGCGATGCGCAAATGCGCGATCTCGTGGGTGGGCACTTCGGTGATGTCGCGGCCTTCGTACAGGATCTGGCCGGCGCGAGCGCGGGGCTTGCCGAAGATCGTCATCATCAGCGTCGACTTGCCGGCACCGTTGGCGCCGATCAGCGCCACGATCTCGCCGGCATTGATCTCGAGGTCGACGCCCTTCAGCGCCTCGATCTTGCCGTAGGCGGCGCGAAGGCTGCGGATCGCGAGCAGGGCAGTGGGCGCCGTCACGACCCGCTCTCCATCACGGCCGCCGCCTCTTCCTCATCGGTGCCGAGATAAGCGGCGATCACCTTCGGATCGTCGCGAACCTCGCGCGGGGAGCCTTCAGAGATCTTCACACCGTGGTCCATCACCACGATGTGGTCGGAGATCTCCATCACCACAGACATGTCGTGCTCGATCAGCAGGATCGAGGTGCCGAGTTCGTTGCGGATCGACAGCAGCAGCTCGCTCAGGGCGGCACTCTCGCGCGCATTGAGGCCGGCGGCGGGTTCGTCCAGGCACAAGAGCGCGGGCTCGGTGCACATCGCGCGTGCGATCTCGAGTCGTCGCTGGTCGCCATAGGCAAAGTTACCGGCGGCATCGTCGGCGCGATCGAGCAAATTGACCCGCTTGAGCCAGTCTGTGGCGAGATCGATCGCGCGCTTCTCGGCGTCGCGATAGACGGGCGCGCCAATGAGCCCGAGCAAGGTGAAGCCGGAGGCGCGCATCAGCGTGTTGTGCTGCGCCACCATCAGGTTTTCCAGTGCGGTCATGCCGGGAAACAGGCGGATGTTCTGGAAGGTGCGGGCGACCTTGGCCTGCTTGGCGATGCGGAAATCGTTCAGCCGCTCCAGCGCGATCACCTTGCCGTCGTCATGGCTGAGGCGGATGACACCGCCGCTCGGCTTGTAGAACCCGGTGATGCAGTTGAAGACCGTCGTCTTACCGGCACCGTTGGGTCCGATCAGCGCGGTGATCTTCTTCCGCTCGGCAGCAAACGACAGGTCCTGCACCGCGACGATGCCGCCGAAGCGCATGGTGAGCCGGTCAACCTCGAGAATCTGGTCGCGGCTCATCCGTGCCCCTCCTTGACGAGGTCGGATGAGATCGCGTTGGCCTTGGTCAGATACACGGTCGGCGCGCGATGGCCGATCAGGCCGCGCGGCCGCCAGATCATGATCAGCACCATGGCCATGCCGAACACCAGCATGCGATAGCTCTCGAGGCTCCGGAACAGCTCGAAACCACCGATCATGGCGAGCGCTGCGAGCGCGACGCCAAGCTGCGAGCCCATGCCGCCAAGCACGACGATGGCGAGCACCAGCGCCGATTCCTGGAAGGTGAAGGATTCCGGGCTGATGAAGCCTTGGCGGGTCGCGAAGAACGCGCCGGCAAAGCCGCCGAACATCGCACCGGTCGCGAATGCCGTGAGCTTGGTGGTCGTGGTGTTGATGCCGAGCGCGCGGCAGGCGACCTCATCCTCGCGCAGGGCTTCCCAGGCACGGCCGATCGGCAGGCGGCGCAGCCGGATCGTCACCCAGTTGGTGAGCAGCGCGAGCGCCAGGATCAGGTAGAACAGGAAGACGATGCGGTGGGTCGGCGAATATTCGATGCCGAGCCTGGCGGCGAGCCCGTTGTCGCTATTGTCGAGCGGGATGCCGAAGAAGGAGGGGCGGGGAATGCTGGAGACGCCGTTGGGCCCGCCGGTCAGATCCTGCCAATTGATGATGACGAGGCGGATGATCTCGCCGAAGGCAAGCGTCACGATCGCAAGGTAGTCGCCGCGCAGGCGCAGCACGGGGAAGCCGAGCAGCACGCCCCAGAATGCGGCGAGGACGCCCGCTAGCGGCAGGCAGATCCAGAATGACCAGCCGAAATTGGTCGCAAGCAACGCGTAGGAATAGGCGCCGACCGCATAGAAGGCGACGTAGCCGAGATCGAGCAGGCCGGCGAGGCCGACCACGACGTTCAACCCCCACCCAAGCATCACATAGGTGAGCACGAGAATGGCGAGATCGAGGATGTAGCGCTGGTCATGGAAGATCACGGGCACCAGCAGCGTGAAGATCAGGAGCGCCGGTGCGAGATAGCGGCCGAGGAACGACATTCCGCTCCGCACCGCCGGCGGCACCAGCTTCTCGGCGCCGGTCGGACCGATCCATTGCTTGAGCAGCTCGAGCACGATCGAGCCGCCGAATACCGCGGCGACGAGGGAGGCGACCTCGCCGAAGCGCGTCCAATAGGTGAGCTGGCCGTCGGAACCGGCTTCGGTGCGGACGCCGACCATCAGCGAGAACAGCACCAGCGCGATCAGTGCGTTGAAGCAGGCGGTCTTCAGGAGAGCGGGGATGCCCGATGCAGTCTTGGCCGTATTGATCGAGGGAGTTTTCACGCGCGCGACCGTCAGACTTTTTCGACTTCGGGGCGGCCGAGCAGGCCGGTCGGCATGAAGATCAGCACGACGATCAGGATCGAGAACGCGGCGACGTCCTTGTACTCGACCGAGAAATAGGCCGACCAGAACGTCTCGATCAGCCCGATCGCGAGCCCCCCGAGCATGGCGCCGGGCAGCGAGCCGATGCCGCCGAGTACGGCCGCGGTGAACGCCTTGATGCCGGCGACGAAGCCCATGAAGAAATCGACCAGCCCGTAATAGAGCAGGTACATCAGGCCGGCCACCGCGGCCAGCGCAGCGCCGATCACGAAGGTCATGGAGATGGTGCGGTCGACGTTGACGCCGAGCAGCGCCGCCATGGTCTGGTCCTGCTCGCAAGCGCGCATATCGCGCCCGAGCCGGGTGCGCGACACCAGCCAGGTGAAGATCGCCAGCAGCACGATGGTGGTGATGACCACCACGATCTGGATGTTGGAGAGCTGGATGACGAAGCCATCGGCGCTCTCGTGCAGCGTGTAGCCGCCGGTGATCACCGGCGGCACTGGCTTCACCCGCGCGCCTTGCGCCACCTGCGAATAGTTGGTCAGCACGAACGACATGCCGATCGCCGACAGCATCGGCGCGAGGCGGAAGGAGTGGCGCAGCGGACGGTAGGCAATGCGCTCGATGGTCCAGCCATACAGGGCGGTGATCGCCATCGAGACCAGGATCACGATCAAAAGGATCACCGGGACCGCAGTCAGGCCGGTCGAGACCAGGAGAAGGAAGGTGATCAGGGCGATGAAGCCGCCGATCATGAAGACATCGCCATGGGCGAAGTTGATCATCCCGACGATGCCGTAGACCATCGTGTAGCCGATCGCGATCAGCCCGTAGATCGAGCCGAGCACGAGGCCGTTGATGAGCTGCTGGGCGAAATAATCCATAGGCTGCCGTACCCAAATCTGACGCGGCTCAAAGGGAGCTCTTCGAGAGAGTGTGCTGGTTTCTTCTCGGGCCCCGGCAGCCCTTAAGCATTCTCGTTTTGTAACAGGAGGGAACTGGCGGCTGCAACCGGCCCCGCCTCCGCATCAAGGCTTTTACAGAGATCATTTGGGGCTCCGGTTCCCCACCAAGGGGCGGAACCGGTTCCGCTGGCGCCCGATTGGATGCCTGTCGGGAGCAGTTAAGGTAAACGAAGGGTTTAAATTGCCGCCACAGTCTGATGCGAGTTAGCTCCCGGCAAGGCCTTCCATCGAAGGCGCGGGCTAAGCGAAGCGGGAAGCGGCATGTTCGGAAACTGGCGGATCGGTTCGGTCAACGGCGCACTTCTGGCGACCTATTTCATCCCGGCCTGGACCCTCGTTGCCTTCAACATTATGGTGGCGCCGGTTCACGGCCTTTATGAGCGGCCGAGCGTCGCAGTGGCTCTTTTCCTCAGCGACCATCTCCACATGGCGGGGATGGACACCGTGCGCGCCGCCTGGCTGCTGGCACTGGGGCGACTGACGGTGGTGGCGTTCTTTGCGATCTACCTTGCGCTGCTCTGCATCCCCCGCGTCCGCAAGAACGGCGGCAGCGACGAAGCGCTCGGCATCGCGCTCGCGATCGGCAGCCTGATCTCGTTTGCGAGCATGATCATGGCTTCGAAGGTCGGCGAGATGGCCGCGCTGCGGCTGCACGCCACCGAGCTCCTGCTCCTGCTCGGTGCCGCCATCGTGGTGGTGATCGAACGGCCCGCGGCGGCGCCCAAGATCGTTCAGAAGACCGTCGAGGCCACCCCGCCGCTAGGTCTTGAGCAGGCCGAGCTCCTGCACAATGGCTGAGGCTTCCTTGACGGCGTGGTTCGCCGCCGGCACGCCGCAATAGATCGCCTGCTGCAGCAGGATTTCCTTGATGTCGTCGGGCGTGAAGCCACCCTCGGCGAGGGCCGCGCGCACATGCAGGCGAAATTCGTCCCATTGGCCAAGCGCAACCATGGTGCCGATCACCAGCACTCGCCGCGTGCGCTCGTCGAAATGCGGCCGCGTCCAGATCTCGCCCCAGGCGTAGCGCGTGATCATGTCCTGGAAATCGGTGTTGAATGCATTGCGACCCGCGATCGACTTGTCGACCCAGGCATTGCCCAGCACTTTTCGGCGCACGTTCATGCCGGCATCGCCGCGTTTCTGGTCGTCCATGCTGTTCTCCTCCGGATCAGTCATTCCGGGGCGCCTCGGAGAGGCGAACCCGGAATCTCGAAGTGGGTGAATGCGGATCGAGATTCCGGGTGCGATGCTTCGCATCGCCCCGGAATGACGATGGCGCAATCAGCGTTGCGTCAAAAAGCCGACCACCGCGTCGGTGAACGCGTGCGGCTGCTCGACATTGGAGATGTGGGCGGCGTCGATGATGGTCATGCTCGCGCCGGGAATGCTTGAGCGGATCAATTCAGCCGCCGAAATCGGCGTCGCCATGTCGTGGCGGCCGGCGATCACCAGCGTCGGGCTCTTGATCTTCGGCAGCAGCGCGCGCTGGTCGAGCGTCGACAGCGCCTCGCAGCAGGCGAGATAGCCTTCGACCGGCGAGGCCAGCAGCATCGCCTTCATCCTGGCGGTGATGTCGGGCGCGCGCTCTCGGAAATCCTGGGTGAGCCAGCCGGCAATAACGGCATCGGCGACGGCGGCGATGCCGCCCTTTTTCACGGCATCGATGCGTTCCAGCCATTTGGTCGGCTCGGCATAGTAGCAGGAGGTGTTGGCGAGGATGAGCTTGCCGAAGCGCTCCGGCGCATTCGCGCCCAGCCATTGTCCGACCATGCCGCCCATCGACAGGCCGCACCAGTGCACTTTCTCGATATTGAGGTCGTCAAGGATCGCCAGCACGTCGCGGCCGAAGCGCTCCATCGTATAGGGGCCGGGCGGAACATTGGACTTGCCGTGTCCGCGGCGGTCGTAGCGGATGACGCGGAATATCTGCGTCAGTGCCTTCATCTGCGGCTCCCACATCTGCAGCGTGCAGCCGAGCGAGTTCGAGAGCATCAGCGTCGGCCCGCCGTCGCGGCCCTCGACGGAGACGTTGATCAGGCAACCGTCGGCATCGATCATGGGCATGCGGGCGTCTCCGTTTTATTTGCGCTCAGGACTGCTGCATTCGCGTTCGAGGCTGTCGAGCAGGCGGTCGATCAGGGCTTGGGAAGCGCCTTGATAGGCCATCGGCTCGAACAACGCCGCAATTTTCTGTGCCGTAAGATGCGCGGCGACCTGCGAATCAACCAACAACACTTCCCGCAGATGCTTCTTCTCGGCGACCGCGCGCTTGCTCGCGGCTTCAACGAGATGATGCGCATCGCTCTTGCCGATCGTCTCGGCTAGCGCAAAGGTGACCGCTTCCGCCATGATCAGGCCGTGCGTCGCATCGAGATTGCTGCGCATGCGCGCCGCATCGACATCGAGGCCTTCGGCGATATCGACGATCGCCGCGAGGGCACCGGAGGTGACCAGCATCAATTGCGGCAGCGTCGGCCATTCCGCGTGCCACGGGCCGGCGCTGCGCTCATGGTCCTGCACCTGTGCGGCAAAAATCGTCGCGGCGAGCTGGGGTGCCATGGTTGCGCAGCCCAGGGCGCTTGCTGCGGCCACAGGGTTGCGCTTGTGCGGCATGGTCGAGGAGCCGCCGCGGCCTTCGCCGGCAGGCTCGAACGCCTCGGCCACGTCGGTCTGCATCAGCAGCGAGATGTCGCGCGCGATCTTGCCGCAGCTTCCGGCGAGAATCGCAAAGCTCGACGCGGCTTCCGCGATGCGGTCGCGGTGGGTGTGCCAGGGGGCTTCTGGCAGCGGCAGGTTGAGCTCCTGCGCCAATCGCTCGGCGACCGCGAGCCCCTTGTCGCCGAGCGCGGCTAGCGTGCCGGCCGCACCGCCGAATTGCAGCGCGAGGCCTTCGCGGCGCAGCCGCCTGAGGCGGCAGCGGGCGCGGGCAAGGCTTGCGGCGTATTCGGCGGCCTTCAGCCCGAACGGCATCGGCAGCGCGTGCTGGAGCCAGGTTCGCGCCACCATTGCCGTGTTGCGGTGGGCTCGTGCCAGCGCGGCAAAGCCCTTGATGGCGCGGCTGAGATCGGCGTCCAACGCATCGATGCCGGCGCGAAGCGTGAGCATGGTCGCGGTGTCGATGACGTCCTGACTGGTCGCGCCCCAATGCACATAGCGGGCGGCCTCGGCGTCGGCCTTGCCGACATTGGCGGTTAGAATCTTGACCAGGGGGATCGCGAGATTGCCGGACCGCGTCGCGGCCTCGGCCAGCGCGGCCATGTCAAAGGTATCGGCCTTGCACGCGGCTTCGATCGGGCCCACCGCTGACGCGGGAATCACACCCGTTGCCGCCTCGGCTCGGGCCAGGGCTGCCTCGAAATCGAGCATATTCTGGAGGGTCGACCGGTCGTCGCAGACCGCGCGCATGGCCACGCTCGACAGCATCGGCGCGAGCAGGGGGGAGAGGGATGTGCTCATATTGTGCGGGACCTAACCACCATGGCCCGCCTGTGCCAATCCCAAACCGGCGGCGCAAGCTTTTTGCAGTTGCGAATATGCATTGCACGTGACCGAGGGCCACCCTTTCTTTTGCCGCCTCTCTGCGGTACTTGAGCAGCCTTATTTAGTTGCGCGATCCAAGTTCGATATCCCGGGAGGCACCCAATGGCCATGACGATGAACGGCGAAGTCCAGCTTGCGGCGCCGCGCGAGGCCGTGTGGGCCAAGCTCAACGATGCCGAGGTGCTGAAGGCCTGCATCCCCGGCTGCGAGGAGCTGGAGAAGACCGACGATGGCGGCTTTCGCGCAACGGCGAAAATGAAGGTCGGTCCGGTGTCGGCGCGCTTCAAGGGCAAGGTCACGCTGTCTGATCTCGACCCGCCGAACGGCTACAAGATCTCCGGCGAAGGCGAGGGCGGGGTGGCCGGCTTCGCCAAGGGTGGCGCCGTGGTCAAGCTTGCGGAGAAGGACGGCGGCACGCTTTTGTCCTACGAGGTCGAGGCGCAGATCGGCGGCAAGTTGGCGCAGCTCGGCCAGCGCCTGATCAATGGCGCCGCCAAGAAACTGGCCGACGAATTTTTCGCGAACTTCGCCAAGGCGGTACAGGGCTGAAGGCCAATACCTCAAACATCGCGACTTTCGGCATATCGCGTTTTGTCATGGCACCTTGCATTCCCGGTGATGTTGCCCCGGGGCATAATGGCCCATATGATGGGTTGGAATAATTATAAGAACCGCTTCGACGGGACCCGTCGGGGCGCTGATAGAGAGTGCTTATGGCAAAAATCTCCCTCATCGTGAACGGCAATCCTGTCACGGCCAATGTCGATCCCCGCACCCTGCTGGTGCAGTTCCTGCGCGAGAATCTGCGGCTCACCGGCACCCATGTCGGCTGCGACACTTCGCAGTGCGGCGCCTGCGTCGTGCATCTGGACGGCAAGGCCGTGAAGTCCTGCACCACGCTCGCCGTGATGGCCGACGGCCACGAGGTCAAGACGATCGAGGGGTTGGCCGCCGACGGCGCGCCGCTGCATCCGATGCAGGAGGCCTTCCGCGAACACCATGGCCTGCAGTGCGGCTTCTGCACGCCCGGCATGATCATGACCGCGATCGACATCGTCCATCGCAAGGGCAACGAGCTCGACGACCACACCATCCGCGAGGAGCTGGAAGGCAATCTCTGCCGCTGCACCGGCTACCAGAACATCGTCACCTCGATCTCCGCCGGCGCCAAGGCGATGGCGAAATCCGATCTCGCTTAAGCCGCGCGCGCACTCTGCGATCAGGACATTCAGATGTACGATTTCAAATATCATCGCCCCGGGACCGTTCGGCAGGCCGTTAACCTCCTGGTGAAGAACGAAGACGCCAAGGTGATCGCCGGCGGCCACACGCTGATTCCCGTCATGAAACAGCGCCTGGCCAGCCCGCCGCATCTGGTTGACCTCTCTCACATCGATGGTCTCAACACGATTGAGATGAAGGGCCGCGCGCTCGTGATCGGTGCCACCGCCAGGCATGCCGAGGTCGCAAGCTCCGCCATCGTCGGCGAGGCGATCCCGGCGCTCGCGAACCTGGCCGGCGGAATCGGCGATCCCGCCGTGCGCCACAAGGGCACGATCGGCGGCTCGCTCGCCAACAACGATCCGACCGCGGACTATCCGGCTGCCGTGCTTGCGCTCGGCGCGACCATCGTCACCAACAAGCGCCGCCTCAAGGCAGAGGAGTATTTCCAGGGCCTGTTCACGACGGCACTCGAAGCCGACGAGATCATCACCAAGGTGATGTTCCCGCTGCCGAAGAAGGCGGCCTATATCAAGTTCCGTAACCAGGCCTCGCGTTACGCGCTGGTCGGCGTGTTCGTGGCGCGGCGTCCCTCAGACGTGCGGGTCGCGGTCACCGGCGCCGGCTCCGAAGGCGTGTTTCGTGTCACCGCGTTCGAGGAAGCCTTGAAGAAGCGCTTCGCCGCGAAGGCGCTTGACGGGATCGAGGTGCCGGCGGACGGCCTCAACAGCGACATCCATGGCAGCGCCGAATACCGCGCGCACCTCATCGGCGTGCTGACGCGGCGCGCCCTCGACGCCGCCAACGCCAAGGAGTGAGTGATCCTCACGCCTCGGCCCAAACTTGTCCCCGGTGAGGGCGTAGCGAGACTGGCTTTTTCATGACCTCAGCGGCCAATACGCCCGGTGCCAACACTTCAGTTGTATTGCCGGCATCGGTCGATTCGATGCTCGAACTCCTGACGTCGCGCGGCTATCTCGCCGAGCGATCGCTGGCCACGGTGACCTATCTGTCGCTGCGCATGGGCCGGCCGCTGTTTCTGGAAGGCGAGGCCGGCGTCGGCAAGACCGAGATCGCAAAAGTGCTGTCGGCGGCGCTGGGGCGGAAGCTGATCCGCCTGCAGTGTTACGAAGGCCTCGACGTCTCCTCCGCGGTCTACGAGTGGAATAGCGCCGCGCAGATGATCGCGATCCGGATGGCGGAAGCCGCCGGAGACACCGATCGCGATCAGCTCTCCTCCGATATCTTCGCCGACCGCTACATGATCAAGCGGCCGCTGCTGCAGGCGCTGGAGCCCGACGTTGCGGGACCGCCGGTGCTCCTGATCGACGAGCTCGACCGCGCCGACGAGGCGTTCGAGGCGTATCTGCTCGAAATCCTCAGCGACTTCCAGGTGACGATCCCCGAATTCGGCACCGTCAAGGCGCCAAGCCCGCCAATCGTCATCATCACCTCCAACCGCACCCGCGAGATCCACGACGCGCTGAAGCGGCGCTGTCTCTATCACTGGGTCGATTATCCCGACGCCGATCGCGAGCTCGCGATCGTCAAATCGCGCGTGCCGGGCATCTCCGCAAAATTGTCGCAGCAGGTCGTGCGCTTCGTCCAGGCGCTGCGCAATCAGGATTTCTACAAGTCGCCCGGCGTCGCCGAGACCATCGACTGGGCCACCGCGCTGTCGGAGCTCGATGCCCGCTCGCTGACCCCGCAAGTGGTCGGCGACACGCTGGGCGCGCTGCTCAAATACCAGGACGACATCACGCGGATGCAGGGCGACACCTTGCAGAAGGTGCTGAAGGAAGCGACGAGCGAGAATTGACGCGGGCGCGTCATAACTGAGCTCGTCATTCCGGGCGCGCGTAGCGCGAACCCGGAATCCATTGGTGCGCAGAGTGAGTAGATGAATGGATTCCGGGCTCGCGCCAAGAGGCGCGCCCCGGAATGACGGCTGAGAGTGATGAAGCATGGCCATCAACCACCTTGCGCCTGAGCAAACCGAGCAATTCGCCGACAACATCGTCGGCTTCGCCCGTGCGCTGCGTTCGACGGGCATGCCAGTCGGGCCGGGTGCGGTCATCGATGCCATGAGCGCGCTTGAGGTGATCGACATCGGCAAACGCGCCGACGTCTTCACCACCCTGGAGGCGATCTTCGTCAAGCGCCACGAGCATGCGCTGATCTTCAAGCAGGCCTTCAACCTGTTCTTCCGTGCATCGGAAGAGTGGAAGCACATGCTGGATTCGGTGCCGTTGCCGGAACAGGCCAAGAAGAAGCCCCAGGCCGGCTCCCGCCGCGTCCAGGAGGCGATGTCGCAGCCGCGCATGACGGAGACGCCGCAGCACCAGGAGCAGGATTTGCGCCTGTCGGTCTCGGACAAGGAAATCCTTCAGAAAAAGGATTTTGCGCAGATGAGCGCGGCTGAGATCACTGAGGCGCTCCGCGCCGTCGAGCGGATGCGATTGCCGCAGGCCGAGCTTCTGACGCGTCGGCACCGGCCCGACTCGCGCGGGCTTCGCCTCGATTTGCGCCGCACCTTACGCGCGTCCTTGCGCACCGGCGGCGACATCATCGACATCCATCGCCTTGGGCGGATCGAGAAACCGGCGCCGATCGTCGCGCTGCTCGACATCTCGGGTTCGATGAGCGAGTATACCCGCCTGTTCCTGCATTTCCTGCATGCCATAGGGGACGCGCGAAAACGTGTCTCGGTGTTCCTGTTTGGCACGCGCCTCACCAATGTGACCCGGGCGCTGCGCCAGCGCGATCCCGACGAGGCGCTGGCGAGCTGCTCGGCCTCGGTCGAGGACTGGGCCGGCGGCACGCGGATCTCGGCTTCCCTGCACAATTTCAACAAATTATGGGCGCGGCGCGTGCTGAGCCAGGGCGCCATCGTGCTGCTGATCTCCGACGGACTCGAGCGGGAGGCCGATTCCAAGCTCGCCTTCGAGATGGACCGGCTGCACCGCTCCTGCCGGCGGCTGATCTGGCTCAACCCGCTGCTGCGGTTCGGCGGCTTCGAGGCCAAGGCCCAGGGCATCAAAATGATGCTGCCGCACGTTGACGAATTCCGTCCGGTACATAATTTGAGCTCGATCCAGGAGCTGATCACCACGCTCTCCCGGCCGCTGCCGCCGCATCACCGCAGCCTGATCCGCTCCGCAGCCTGAGAGGTAGCCATGCTCGATCGCGACGAGGATATTCTGAAGGCGGCGGAGGACTGGCAGAAGGCCGGCCGCGGCGTCGCGCTAGCCACCGTGGTCGAGACCTGGGGCTCGGCACCGCGTCCGGCGGGCTCGAGCCTCGTCATCAACGACGAGGGCACGTTCCTGGGGTCCGTCTCCGGCGGCTGCGTCGAGGGCGCCGTGGTCACGGAGGCCATGGATGTGATCCAGAGCGGCAAGCCCAGGATGCTGGAGTTTGGCGTGGCCGACGAGACTGCCTGGAATGTCGGGCTGTCCTGCGGCGGCACCATCCGCGTCTTTGTCGAGAAGGTCGGCTAGCCGTGAAGCTCGCAATCCTGCACGAACTCAATGCCGAGCGCGCCGCGCGCCGCCCGGTGATCCTGGTAACCGACACCGAGAGCGGTGATCAGCGCCTGGTGAAGGCCAAGGATTTTGCCAAGGATCCATTAGGCGCCGAACTCGACAAGCAGCTTCGCATGGGCAAGAGCGCCAGCGTCGAAGCCGGCGGCAAGAAGCTCTTCCTCAACGTCTACGCGCCGACCGCCAAGCTCGTCATCGTCGGCGCCGTCCATATCAGCCAGGCCCTGGCGCCGCTGGCGCGCTCGCTCGGCTACGACGTCACCGTGGTCGATCCGCGCACGGCCTTTGCGAGCCCCGAGCGCTTCCCCGACGTTCCGCTGGTCGCGGAATGGCCAGACACGGCGCTGCCGCCGCTCAATGTCGATGCCTACACGGCCTTCGTCGCGGTGACGCACGATCCCAAGATCGACGACCCCGCGCTGCTGCACGCCTTCGAGCGCAACTGCTTCTATATCGGCGCGCTCGGCTCGCGGAAGACGCACGCCAAGCGCGGCGACCGGCTGCGGGCGCAGGGCGCCAAGGAGGCTGACATCGCGCGCATCCACGCGCCGATCGGGCTTGCGATCGGCGCGGTCTCGCCGTCCGAGATCTCGGTGTCGATCATGGCTGAGATCACGGCCGTGCTTCGCCTGCCGCCCAAAGAAAAAGAAGAAGCCGCATGAAGTTCGGCCCGGCGAGCCCCAGGGATGCGATCGGCGGGGTGACCGTCCACACCCTGCGACAGGGGCCGCTGGTGTTGAAAAAGGGCACGACGATCGGGCCCACCGAGGTCGAGGCGCTGGAGCGTGCCGGCATCAAGGACATTGTGGTGGTGCGGATGGAGGAGGGCGATGTCTCCGAGGACATCGCTGCCGCCAGCATCGCGCTCGCGGTCGGTGGCGATGGCATTCATGTCGAGCGGGCCTTCACCGGTCGCGCCAATCTGTTCGCCGCCCGCCCCGGCGTGCTGGTGATTGATCGCGCCGCGGTGGAACGCATCAACAATATCGACGAGGCCATCACCTTTGCCACGCTCTCCGCCTTCAAGCCGGTGGTCGAGGGCGAGATGGTCGGCACCGTCAAGATCATCCCGTTCGGCGTCGAAGGAAACTTGCGTGATGCCGCGGTGAAGGCCGCGGGTCGCGACGTTCTGAAGATCGCGCCTTACGTCATCAAGCGTGTCGGCGTGGTCTCGACGCTGTTGCCCGGCCTGTCCTCCAAGGTGATCGACAAGACGTTGCGCGTCACCGCCGAGCGGCTGGCGCCAGCCGGCGCCGGCATCATCGCCGAGCGGCGGGTTGCGCATGAGGAGCAGGCGCTGTCGGCTGCGGTCAAGGAACTGCTGGGACTTGGCGCCGAGCTCGTGATCGTGTTCGGGGCATCTGCGATCGCCGACCGCCGCGACGTGATCCCTGCGGCCGTGACCGGCATCGGCGGCGAGATCGAGCATTTCGGCATGCCGGTCGATCCCGGCAATCTGCTGCTGATTGCCCGGGCCGGCACCGTGCCGGTGCTGGGCGCGCCCGGCTGCGCGCGGTCGCCGGTCGAGAACGGCTTCGACTGGGTGCTGATGCGGCTGCTGGCCGGCATCAAGGTGACCCGTTCCGAGCTCATGGGTATGGGCGTCGGTGGCCTCCTCATGGAGATCGTCACGCGCCCGCAGCCGCGCGCAAAACCGGAGATCGAGGGCAACAACCACGTCGCGGTCATCGTACTCGCGGCGGGCCGTTCGACCCGGATGGGTGGGCCGAACAAGCTACTGGCCGAGCTCGACGGCAAGAAGCTGGTGCGGATTGCGACCGAGCAGGCGTTGGCCTCGAAAGCATCGGAGGTCATCGTCGTCACCGGCCACCAGACCGAGCTGATCGAGCAAGCCTTGCAAGGCCTGAAGGTGCGTTTCGCTCGGAATCCGGATTTCGCCGGCGGCATCGCAAGCTCGGTCAAGGCCGGCATTGCGGCCGTGCCCGAGACGTCCGACGGCGCTGTGGTGTGCCTCGGCGACATGCCGCTGATCGATGCCGGTCTGATCGACCGTCTCATCGACGCGTTCGCACCGGACCGCGGCAATCTCATCGTCGTGCCCGTCAGCGAAGGCCGCCGCGGCAACCCCGTGCTGTGGTCGCGCCGCTTCTTCAAGGAGTTGATGACGCTCGATGGCGATGTCGGCGCGCGCCATCTGATCGCCAAGCACACCGAGGCGGTCGCCGAAGTGCCGGTCGACGGCGAGAGCGCCTTTCTCGACATCGACACGCCGCAGGCGTTGGAAGCGGCACGGCGGGGCTGACGCTGACCTAGGGTGGACTAAGGCGCGTAGCGCCATGCCCACCATTGCCCAGACTGCGATCCGAAATTGGTGGCACGCCTCAATTTCAACGCCCCGTTCACCATCTGGAAACGACCGGCGCTTACAGTCCACTCCACCTGCCTTGGGGGGAGGGGTTTTTCCATGGCTTCGAACGTCGTCGCGCGCCGTTGCGCGATGTTTTTCTTTGCGCTGTCCGTCTGCGTCGCGGGCGCTCGCCACATCACGGACGCACATGCCGCCGGTGCATTTGCGGTCGGCAAGTGCGGCGCCTATGGCCAGGCCTTTGACTATGGCGCCGAGCACGAAGCGCGTGCGGCGGCGCAGAAGCAGTGCAAAGGCGACTGCACGACCGTGACGATGAAGCGCGCCTGCGCCGCGATGTCGGTCGATCTTTCCAATCCCTGCGGCGCCTACGGCTATGCCGTCAAGCCGAAGATCTCGGCCACGCTCAATGCCGCCACGCGTGAATGCTACAAATACGGCGGCAAGGAATGCGTGATCCGCGCCTGGGCCTGCGACGCGAAGGGTTGATTCCTGTTGCAGTCATTCGGATGGTGCGTAGCATCGAATCCGGAATGACAGTCGAGGAGTTGCATGCAGTTCGATACCAAGATCGCCATCGTGATCCGCACCGATCTTCAAGCCTGGCAGAAGCTCAACGTCGCGGCCTTCCTCACCAGCGGCATCGCGGCTGCGTTTCCCGATTGCATTGGCGAACCCTATGAAGACGCTTCGGGCACGAACTATCACGCGCTCATCGGCCAGCCCATCCTGATCTATGGCGCCGACGGTCCCGCATTGACGCGCGCGCTCGAGCGGGCACTGACGCGTAGCGTCAAGCCGGCGGTCTATACCGAGGACATGTTCAAGACCACACATGATGCCGCCAATCGCGAAGCGGTGAGGGCGGTGGCGCGGGCCGATCTCAACCTCGTCGGTCTCGCTGTGCGCGCCGAGCGCAAGGTGATCGATAAGATCGTCGATGGGTTGAAGTTTCATAGTTGAGGCAGGTGCTTGTTGTTTCACCTCTCCCGCTTGCGGGAGAGGTCGCGCCGAAGGCGCGGGTGAGGGCTCTCTCCGCTTGGGGATTGTCCCGTTGCGGCGACACCCTCTCCCCAACCCTCCGCAAGCGGGGGAGGGAGCGCACCGTTTGCGCGGCAGCTATCACCCCGGCGGCATGCCCGCGAACTTCGGAAGGTCCGGGTCGAGGCGATCCCAGGCATGTCCGCGCGCTGCGTAAGTCACCACTTGCGGCTCGTAGCGGGCGGGTTCGTCGAGGCTTGCGGCGCGGATGGTGAAGATGTCGGGCATGGCCGCGAAGGTCAGATAAACAGGCAAGCCGCACTGGGTGCAGAAACCGCGTGTTTTCACGTTGCCGCTGTCGCCGACCATCTCCCAGTGCTTCGCTTCGCCCGTCACGGTGACGCCGGCGCGCGCGAAGGTCATGTACGAGCCGTGGCCGCTACCGCTTTCGCGCTGGCAGTCCCGGCATTGGCAGTGATTGCTGAACAGGGGCTCACCCAGAATCGAATAGCGGATCGCGCCGCAGGCGCAGCCGCCGGTAAACGGCTTGGTCATTGCGATAACTCCTTACTTGTCTTCGCCGCTGATCTCATCGAGCTGGCGGACGACCTTCTTCCAGCCGCCGCTCATGCCCGTGTAGGCGGATTCGTTCCTGGGCATGACGAAGCCCGCATGAACCAGACGGATCCGCGTGCCGGCCTCGACCGGGGTGAGGGACCACGTCACGACAGTGTCGAGCGGCGCGCCGTAACCGGTGTTGCGCTCATCCCCGCCCTTCCACGCGTAGACGAGGCGGCGGTTCGGCATGACCTCCAAGACGCGGCAATGGATGACGCCATCCCAGGCGCCGCCCGGCGTGGTCTGGTAGGTGAAAGTGTTGCCTTCGACGGCCTCGAAACCGGTCGGCGGCATCAGCCAGCGCGCGATCAGCTGGGCGCTGGTCAGCGCCTTCCAGATCGTCTCCGGTGCGTGAGGGAGCACCTCGTCGAGGACGATGTCTTTTGTCTCGGCTTTCAATTCAACAGCACTCACGGATCGATCTCCTTCAAGAGGTCACGCAGGTTCTGGAAGCGCTCGCGCCAGAACACGCCGTAATGGTCCATCCAGGAGACCAGCGGTTCGAGGCCTTGCGGCGCGGCACGGTAATAGACGTTGCGGCCCTCGGCACGCTCGGCGACGAGGCCGGCCTGCTTGAGGGACTTCAAATGTTGCGAGATCGCGCCTTGCGTCACGCCACTTCCGCGCGTGAGCTCGGCGACGCTGATCTCCCTGCTCTCGAAGACGCGCTCGAACACGGCGCGCCGTGTCGGATCGGCGAGGGCGCGCATCACGGTGGTCACGGGATTTGGAGCGGCTTCGATCATAGGATTAAGATTAGTATATGCTAATGAATTAGTCAAGGCTAATTTGTTTGTCAGATTGGGTCCGCCGTGCTGTCTTGACTATGACTGACTAGTCAGTCAAATATTGCGCATGACCAGAAAGCCCACCAAAGCCGCCACGCCACCCGCAGCTCGCGCCGACGCGAAGGCCAATTCACGCGCTGGCAACGACGCCATGCCCGCGTCGAGCCGCGCCACGCGTGCGGCGGAACGACGTGCGGCGATCGTGGAGGCCGCGATGGAGGAATTCATCGCGCGCGGCTTTGCCGCCACGCGGCTCGACGACATCGCGAAGCGCGCGGGTGTCGCCAAGGGCACCATCTACCTGCACTTCAAGGACAAGGAATCGATGTTCGAGGAGCTGGTGCGGACGGTGATCGTGCCTGTCGTGACCCGGTTGACGGCATTGCCGCCACCGGCGGGCTCGGTGCGCGATCTCGTCGAGGCGTTTGCCAGCAACTTCCTGAAGGAGGTCATCGGCACCAGGCGCGGCGATCTCGTGCGCCTGATCGTGGCCGAGGGGCCACGGTTTCCCTCCGTGGCCGATTTCTACTACCGCGAGGTTGTCTCGCGCGGCATCGCCGCCATGCGCGCGCTGATCGAGCTCGGCATTGCCCGCGGCGAGATACGCCAGAAGAACCTGGCGCATTATCCGCAGATCCTGGTCGCACCCGCGATGATCGCGGTGATCTGGCAGAGCCTGTTTGCGCGGCACGCGCCGCTCGACGCGCAGGACATGCTGCGCGTTCATCTCGATTTGATTTTTGGCGAACGGAGCACGACATGAGGTCGTCGCAGGCAATTTTCAGACTTGCATTGGCTATCCTGCTCGCGATTGCACTGGCGGCCTGCAAGGACAAGCGTGAGCCCGGCTTCCAGGGCTGGGTCGAGGCCGACATGATCTTCGTCAGCCCGGACGAGGCCGGCCGCGTGACGAAGCTGAACATCCGCGAGGGCGACGAAGTCAAGGTCGGCGATCACCTCTATTCCGTCGATGACGATCTCCAGCTTGCCGATCTCAACCAGAACAAGGCGACGCTGGCGAATGCGCAGCAGACCTATGACCGCGCGGCCTCGCTGAGCAAGACCGGCTCGGGCACGCAGGCCAATCTCGACTCGGCCGTCTCCGCCTTGCGCGTCGCCGAGGCGCGGGTGGCGACCTCGGAGACGCGGATGGCGCGGCGCAAAGGGTTTGCGCCAGTCGCCGGCACCATCCAGCAGATCTATTTTCGCGAGGGCGAGATGGTGGCGGCGCAGCGGCCGGTGCTCTCGATCATGCCGCCCGGCAACATGAAGCTGCGCTTCTTCGTGCCGGAGACCGAGCTGCCGAAGCTTGCGATCGGCGATACCGTGCGGATCGCGTGCGACAATTGCGCCGCCGATCTCACCGCAAAGATCTATTTCATCGCGACTTCGGCCGAATACACGCCGCCTGTCATCTATAGCCTCGAGGAGCGCAACAAACTCGTCTATCTGATCCAAGCGCGGCCTTCGCGCCCCGATGCGCTGCGTGTCGGACAACCCATCGACGTCCATTTCAATCCAAAGACTCCGGTGGCGGACAAGCGATGAGCGGCGCCAATGGCATTGCGATCGACGTCAAGGGCCTGACCAAATCGTTCGGCGGCCGCGAGGTCGTGCACGATCTGTCGATGCAGGTGAAGCGCGGCTCGATCTACGGCTTCCTCGGCCCAAACGGCTCCGGCAAGACGACGACCATCCGCATCCTCTGCGGCCTGCTCACGCCCGACAGCGGCGAGGGCACCTGCCTCGGCTACGACATCAGGCGCGATGCCGAAAAGATCAAGCGCCAGGTCGGCTACATGACCCAGCGGTTCAGCCTCTATCAGGATCTCTCAGTCCGCGAAAACCTCGAATTCGTCGCGCGGCTGTACGGCCTTCGCGATGCACGCGGCGCCGCGCGCGACATGATCAAGCGGATCGGGCTCTCGGGGCGCGAGGAACAGCTCGCGGGCGAGCTCTCCGGCGGCTGGAAGCAGCGGTTGGCGCTGGGTGCCTGCACATTGCCGAGTCCGAAACTGCTGCTGCTCGACGAGCCGACCGCCGGCGTCGACCCGAAGGCGCGGCGCGATTTCTGGAACGAAATTCATGCACTCGCGGCCGACGGTCTCACCGTGCTGGTCTCGACCCACTACATGGACGAGGCCGAGCGCTGTCACGAGATCGCTTATATCGCCTATGGCCATCTGCTCGTGCACGGCACCGTGGAGGAGGTGATCGCGAAATCCGCGCTGACGACCTACACCGTGACGGGCGAGGACCTGAACGAGCTCGCGGCTGCGCTCACCGGCAAGCCGGGAATCGACATGGTGGCGCCGTTCGGCACGTCGCTGCACGTCTCCGGCCGCGACGTCGCCGCGCTCGAAGCCAGCATCGCACCATGGTGCGAGAAAAGCGGGCTGCACTGGCACAAATCGTCGCCGTCACTGGAAGATGTGTTCATCGAGTTGATGGGCCGTTCCAAGGACAATTTCCAATGACCGCCGTCGATCGTCCCGAACCACGGCACGCGATCCGGGAGCGCTTCGGCTTCTGGAGGCGCTCCTATGCGATGCTGATCAAGGAGTTCATCCAGCTCAGGCGGGACCGGGTGTCGTTTGCGATGATCGTGATGCTGCCGGTGATGCAGCTGCTCTTGTTCGGCTACGCCATCAACACCACGCCGCACAATCTGCCGAGCGCGGTGCTGCTCCAGGAGGACTCCGATCTCGCACGCTCGATCCTGAAGGCGCTGGAGAACACCGCCTATTTCCGCTTTCTCTACGAAGTCCACGACGTCGAGGATTTCGACAATCTCCTGAAATCCGGCAAGGTGCTGTTCGGCGTCGAGATCCCGCGTGGCTTCGAGCGGGCAGTGCGGCGCGGCGATAAGCCCGCGCTGCTGGTCGCGGCCGACGCCACCGATCCAGTGGCGGCGAGCGCGGCGATCGGCTCGCTCGGCATGGTCGTGCAGACCGCGCTCAAGCACGATCTCTACATCGGAGATCCTCCTGAGATGCCGTTCGAGATCCGCGCGCACGCCCGCTACAACCCCGCCGCCGCGTCGAGCCTCAACATCGTGCCGGGCCTCGTCGGCACCATCCTGACCATGACCATGCTGATCTTCACCGCGCTCTCGGTCACGCGCGAGGTCGAGCGCGGCACGATGGAGGCCCTGCTGTCGATGCCGATCAAGCCGGTCGAGGTGATGTTCGGCAAGATCATTCCCTACGTGCTGGTCGGTTTCGTCCAGGCGTTCCTCATCATCGGCATCGGGGTCGGCGTGTTCGGCGTGCCGGTGCTCGGCAATCTGTTCCTGTTGGCCCTGCTCTCGACGCTGTTCATCACGACCAACCTGGCGATCGGGTATACGATCTCGACGCTGGTGCAGAACCAGCTCCAGGCGATGCAGATGTCGATGATGTTCTTCCTGCCGAGCATCTTGCTGTCCGGCTTCATGTTCCCGTTTGCCGGGATGCCGGCCTGGGCGCAATATGTCGGTGAGTGCCTGCCACTGACGCATTATTTGCGCATCGTCCGCGCCATCATGCTGAAGGGCGCGAGCATGCAAAATTTGCGTTTCGATGCGTTGGCCCTGGCTGTCCTGATGCTGCTCGCCATGACCATCGCCGTGACGCGCTTCCGCCGCACGCTGGATTGAGGCAAGATGCCCCTGGAATCAAGGGGGCGGAATGGTCAGTTTTGCGAGCAGGAAGGCCCGGCAACACGCCGTGATGTCCGAGGACTTCGAGCGCGAGCTGACGCGGGAGGTGCTGCGGACCGAGCTGTTGCGGGTGAGGGCGCTGATCATGACGGGCTGCGTCATGATGCTGTTCCTCACTGCGATCAACCTGGTCGATCCCGCCGTCGTCGGCCGGGTCTGGCGCGGCACCGAAGGGCTGGCCGAGGTCTACGGCCTGCTCGTCGGCTTCATCCTGTTCGAGGTCTGGGTCCACACCCAGATCAGGAAGAACCTCAAGCTAGATCGCGATCTGCCGGTTGTCAGGCGCTATATCGGCGCGCTGATCGAAACCTCGGTACCCACGGTGATCCTGATCCTCCAGATCCGGACCATGGGCGCGAATCAGGCGCTGGGCTTCGCGGTGCCACTGATCTATTTCATCTTCGTCATCCTCTCGACCCTGCGGCTGGATTTCTGGCTCTCCACCTTCACCGGTTTTGTCGCCGCGGCCGAGCTGTTCGCCGTGGCGCTGATCTTCGATCCTGCCAGCGGGAGCGGCGAGCCGCAGATCTATTTTCACGCGGTACGAAGCACCATCATCCTGATCTGCGGCGTGCTTGCAGGCGCGGTCGGTGCGCAGCTCCGCCGCCAGTTCGCCGCGAGCATTGCGGCTGCGACCGCGCGCGACCGGGTGACTAACCTGTTCGGCCAGCACGTTTCGCCGCAGGTCGTCGAGCGGCTGATGGCGGCAGGGACAAGCGCCGCCGGCGACCTACGCCGCGTCGCCGTGATGTTCGTTGATTTCCGCGGCTTCACCGCCGGCGCGCAGTCGCGCACTCCGCAGGAGGTGGTCGACCGGCTCGACGGCGCCTTCGCCGTGCTGGTCGACATTCTCGACCGCGAGGGTGGCATCGTGAACAAGTTTCTGGGCGACGGCTTTCTCGCGCTGTTCGGTGCGCCGCTCGAGGCCTCCGACGCCGCGCACCGCGCGGTCGCCGCGGGCCGCGAGATGCTGACCGCGATGGAGCGCATCAACGCGCAGACGAGCTGGCCGCTCAGAATCGGAATCGGCATCCATTTCGGCGAGGTCGTCGCCGGCAATATCGGCTCGCCCCGGCGCAAGGAATACACCGTCATCGGAGACACCGTGAACTTCGCTTCCCGGCTGGAGGCGCTGAACAAGGAGTTCGGTTCGCAGCTCCTGATCTCGGCGGCTGTGCGCGAGGCGCTGGGCGAGGACGGCAGCGATGCCGTCGCGCTCGGCGAGGTCGAGGTGCGCGGCTATGAGCAAAAGGTGGCAGTGTTTCAATTGGGGTAACCGGTCTTCAAGCGCGAGTTGCGCTTCGGTGAAGGCGCGTGATGGACTATCTCCGCTAGCTTTCGGGTCTTGCATTGTGGAAGCCGGCTCTCGGCTTCAACGCGTCATCGCGATTGCTCCGATTGCACCGAATTGTGGGGCATGACGAGCGGTGCCGCCGGCTTGTAGACTGGCGCGCGATGCGGCCGGTTGCGGCCGCGCCTTGCATGAGGGAATGAAAGATGCAGCGCCGCTACATCACCGTCGACGTGTTCACCGACCGCGCCTTCGGCGGCAACCAGCTCGCCGTGGTACTCGATGCCGGCGGGTTGTCGACCACGCAAATGCAGGCGATCGCGACCGAGTTCAACTATTCCGAGACGACCTTCGTGCTGCCGCCGCGCGACAAGGCGAACGATGCCGAGGTGCGCATCTTCACGCCTGTCAGGGAGCTTCCTTTCGCGGGCCATCCCAATGTCGGTACCGCCTTCGTGCTTGCGACGATCGCGAAAGAGCCGAAGCCGCGCCTGCGGTTCGAGGAGAAGGCGGGGCTGGTGCCCGTCGATATTGTGCGCGACCAGAGCCGCGTGATCAGCACCGAGCTTACCGCGCCGCAGCCTCTGACCCGCCTGTCGCAATTGTCTGCCGCCGATGCCGCGAGCTGCATCTCGCTCAGTGCAGACGACATCAAGGTCGACCGTCACGCGCCACAGGTCGTCAGCGTTGGAACGCCGTTTCTGGTGATTGAGGTGAACTCGCGCGATGCGCTCAAGCGGGCGCGGCCCGACGCGGCGGCCTTCGGCAAGGTATTTCCGTGCGACGGCGCGTTCTCGGCGTGGTTCTATACGCGCGATGTGCCCGCGGCGGAGGCGCCGTGCCAGCGGCAGGCGCGCATGTTCATGCGCGGCGCCAGCGGCCTCACCGAGGATCCCGCCACCGGCAGCGCCACGGTCGCAGCGGCCGCGCTGTTCGCCGAGCTCGATGCCACGCGCGATGGCGAATTGAAGCTCACGGTCGGCCAGGGCTTTGACATGGGCCGGCCGAGCCACTTGCTGACGCGCGTGCGCAAGCAGGACGGCAAGATCGTCTCCGCTCATGTCGGCGGGCAATGCGTGCAGATGATGGAAGGGACGTTTAGGCTCGCTGGGGAGGGGTAGGTAGCCGCTCTCTCCCCGTCATCCTGAGGTGCGAGCTCTAGCGAGCCTCGAAGGATGTACGGCCGAGGTGCTGCATTGGCGTCACGCCGTCGTCCTTCGAGGCATTCGCTTCGCTACGGCACCTCAGATGACGGCTACGGCGGCAGCTACATCTGCCGTCCCGCCAAATTCTTCACGGTCACGCCACCCCGATCCTCGATGATCTCCGCAATCATCCGGCGGTGGCAATGGGTGTGATCGCGCTCGTAGCAGAGCAGGCAGACGGGGCCGGCTTTCTTCACCAGTGCCGAGAGTTCGTCCATCTGCTCCCTGGCTTCCGGCGTTTTCAGGTGCTTTGAGAAAATCTTCTCCAGCACATCGTATTGCCCGCTGCGGGCGGCGAGGCGGCCTTCCTTCGGCGTGCCGAGCGCGGCGAGGTGGACATAGGCGATGCCGCGTTCATCGAGGCCCGCGGACAACTGCTTCTTGGAAAAGCCGGGCCGGCGCGATGACGTCACCGCGCGCACGTCGACCACCAGCTTGACGCCGGATTGCTCCAGCTCGTCCAGCACCGCCTTGGGCGGCGTCTGCTCATAACCGATGGTGAAGAGTTTTTTCGGCTTTGCCATGAGACACCTTTAGCGAAACACCTCAACTCACTCGCGCGATCAGTTCCATGGCGCCGGCCGGCGCACGCACCTTGCCCTCATGGATGACATAGGCGAACACGTCGCGGGGCTCCTTCTTCGGCTTGGCCTTGTCGACCTTCGGCAGGTCGTCGGGTTCACTTCCCTCGGCCCAGTCCTGAAAGCGCTTGGCCCAGGCATCGAGCTGCTTCGGCGGATAGCACGTCTTGATCTCGTCATTGCCCTTCTGCAGCCGGGCATAGACGAAATCGCCGGCGACGTCGGCGATCGCCGGATATTTGCCGTGCTCGGCGAAGACGACGGGCGTCTCGAATTCGCGGATCAGCGCGACGAAGTCCGGCGTGCAGAAACTGTCGTGACGGACCTCGACGACGTGGCGCAGCGCGCGTCCGTCGAGCTTGCGCGGCAACAGCTCGAGGAATTTGCCGAAATCGGCGCCGTCGAATTTTTTGGTCGGCGCGAACTGCCACAGCACCGGCCCAAGATGATCGCCGAGTTCCAGCACGCCGGAATCATAGAACCGCTTGATGGAATCTCCGGCCTCGGCCAGCACACGCCGATTGGTGGCGAAGCGCGGTCCCTTGAGTGAGAACACGAAACCATCGGGCACCTCGCTCGCCCATTTGCGAAAGCTCTCCGGTTTCTGCGAGCCGTAATAGGTCCCGTTGATCTCGATCGAGGTCAGCTTCGAGGCGGCGTAGGACAGCTCCTTGGCTTGCGTGAGCTTCTCCGGATAGAACACACCGCGCCAGGGCTCGAAGGTCCAGCCGCCGATGCCGATGAAGATGTTGCCGGATTTTTTGGACGCGGTTTTTGCTTTGGCCACGGGAGGATCTCGGATGACGGGAGGAGGACCTCCATCCTAATCAAACCAGTTGTGATTGGCCAGTTTCGACGTCCAGTCTAAGCTTGCGACGGGATCTGCGAAGAAATGGAGAACAAGATGCGGATGCTGATAGTGGGAGCGGCGCTCGTCATGATGACATCTGCTGCCATGATATCTTCAGTCATGGCCGACGATGACGATGCCAAGGGTGCGCAGAAGCTCGCCATGCAGGGCCGCGACGATTATTGGCATTGCCTGGCGCGGGAATATTCGCGCGACGGCAATCAGGGCCTGTCGGAACAGGATTTTGGCCGCTCCGTCGCCGGAGCCTGTCCGTCGGAGCGGCAATATTACCGGGTGGCACTGCTCGATTATCTCACCACGCAATATCCGGCTATCGATGCCGGCGCCCATCTCGCGACCGCGAACAGGGCGGTGGAGGCGGCGCAGAAGGACATCGTGATGGCCTTCGTCAAGCACAAGCCGCCGCAGAAATAGCCCATTGAACCGGTGCGTCCGGCAAGCCCTTCCGGCAGCGCGCTCATCCATGGTATCACTGGGCGCATCTGGAACAGGGATGGGTTTCCATGTCGTCTGAGTCCGTGGGGGGCATTTTGGGCGCGATCGTCGCGGCGATCGTGCTCGCGGTCGCCGTCGTCTTTGGGCCGATCGGCCAGTACGGCAAGCCGCCCAAACCTGCGAAGGCTGAGCCGGCCGGGGTTGCGGCGCCGGCGGCCCCTGCCGCGCCCGTGCCGCGAGGGCCGGTAATCAAGGAAGTCCCGAACCAGTAAGGGCGTGAAAAAGGCCTCTTTCGACCCTTGTAAAGCGGCGTTGCCGTTCCCATTTAGCTTCTAACGGCGACGTTGAGCGAAAAACTCCGGCGCTGGAACGACCTTGGAATAGCACAGGCTGCGCCGGATGTACGCGCAGCCCGCCGTTCCGGGGTCGTTGGCATTTTTGGGCCCCTTTTGGGCCGCTCCCCAGAGAAACCCCGGCTTGCCAGCACAAGTTCTTGCCAGCACAAGTTCTTGGCAGCACAGGACGTGGCGGATATACGCTGCCGTCATGAATCAAGCGATCAGACCGGGCTCCGATACCCCACAGGCGGCCTCGCCGGCGCCGGAATTGTCGGTCGTCGTCCCGACCTTCAACGAGCGCGACAATGTCACGGTGCTGTACCGGCGGCTGGAGGCAGTGCTGGCCGGCATCGCCTGGGAGGTCGTGTTCGTCGACGATAATTCGCCTGATGGCACTTGGGACGTCGTGCGTGCGCTGGCCCAGCGCGACAGCCGCGTGCGCTGTGTCCGCCGCATCGGCCGCCGCGGCCTGTCGGGGGCCTGCATCGAGGGCATCCTGGCCTCCAGCGCGCCCTATGCAGCCGTGATCGACGCCGATCTCCAGCACGACGAGACGCAACTGCCGAAGATGCTGTCACTGCTCGCAAGCGGGCAGGCCGAACTCGTGGTCGGCAGCCGCTACATCGAGGGCTACAAGAGCGAAGGCTTCAACAAGCAGCGCGCCGGCGCCAGTGCGCTGGCGACGGAACTCGCCAGGAAAGCGCTGCGGGTCGAGATCGCCGATCCCATGAGCGGCTTCTTCATGGTTCGCCGCGACCGTTTCGAGCAGCTCGCGCCGAAACTTTCCGTTCACGGCTTCAAGATCCTGCTCGACCTCGTCGCGAGCGCGAACGGCACCTTGCGCGCCATCGAAATTCCCTACACCTTCGGTGAGCGTCAGCACGGCGAAAGCAAGCTCGATTCCATGGTCGCGCTGGATTTTCTTGGCCTGGTGCTGGCGAAGTTCACCAACGATGCTGTCTCGTTACGCTTCCTCCTGTTCGCGATGGTCGGCGGCATCGGCCTCGTGGTGCATCTCACGACGCTGTTCATATCACTCGAGCTGTTCAAGGAACCGTTCGCGGAAGCGCAGGCCTCCGGCGCCATCGTCGCGATGACCAGCAATTTCGTTCTCAACAACTTCCTCACCTATCGCGACCAGCGGCTGAAGGGCTTTGCGCTGCTGCGCGGCCTGATCGCGTTCTACATCGTGTGCAGCGTCGGCCTGCTGGCCAATGTCGGCGTCGCCTTCTCGGTCTACGACCAGGAGCCGATCTGGTGGCTTGCGGGCGCGGCCGGGGCGCTGATGGGCGTGGTGTGGAACTACGCGATGTCCGGACTGTTCGTCTGGCGCAAGAAATAGCTCACGATGGGCGGGGCTGATGCGCGGATCGTCCGCAATACGGCGCTGGTGATCCTTGCGCTGGTCGGCTTGCGGCTCGTCGCAGCCGCCGTCACGCCGATCACCTTCGACGAAGCCTATTACTGGATGTGGTCGCAGAACCTCGCCGGGGGATATTACGACCACCCGCCGATGGTTGCCTACGTCATCCGCGCCGGCACCCTGATCGCGGGTGACACCGAACTCGGCGTCCGGCTGGTCTCGATCCTGCTCGCGCTGCCGATGAGCTATGCGATCTATCGCTCCGCCGCGATCCTGATCGGCGGCGCGCGGGTGGCCGCGACCAGCGCCATCCTGCTCAACGTGACGCTGCTGGCCTCGGTCGGCACGCTGATCGTCACGCCCGATGCGCCGCTGCTGGTTGCCTCCAGCTTCGTGCTGTTCTTTCTCGCCAAGGTGCTGGAGAGCGGCCGCGGCGTCTGGTGGCTCGCGGTCGGCGCAGCCGTCGGCGCAGCGCTCCTGTCGAAATACACCGCGATGTTCTTCGGGCTGGCGATCCTGATCTGGCTCGCTGCCGTGCCGAAACTGCGGCACTGGTTTCTCTCGCCCTGGCCGTATCTGGGCGGTTGCGTTGCGCTGGCGCTGTTCGCGCCGGTGATCCTCTGGAACGCCGATCATCAATGGGTGTCGTTCGCAAAGCAGCTCGGGCGCGCCAGGATCGAGGATTTTCGTCCGGTCTTCATTGCCGAGCTGATCCCGACCCAGATCGCGTTCGCAACCCCGCTGGTGTTCATCCTCGGCGCGATGGGGCTGCACGCCCTGACCTGGCGCCGGGCCGGCGCGCTGGCCTCGCGCGTGCTGATCGAGACGATGTTCTGGACCATCGTCGTCTATTTCATCTGGCATTCCCTGCATGCCCGCGTCGAGGCCAACTGGTTCGCGCCCGTCTATCCGCCCTTCGTCATCGCGGCGGCCGCCGCCGCCAATCTCGTGCAGTGGAAGCCGCGGCAGCGTCGCCTGGTGGATTTCTGCCTGCGCTGGGCCGCACCCACCGGCATCGTGATGTTTGCCGCGCTGATCGTGCAGGCCAACACCGGCTGGCTGTCCGGCTATCGCCGCGATGCGACCGTGCGCAGCGTCGGCGTCGGCTGGCGCGAGCTCGCTGCCGAAATCGAAGCGGTGCGCGTCCGCAATGGCGCGACCTGCGTGCTTGCGCCGGACTACGGCACGACAGGCTGGCTTGCCTTCTATCTGCCGCGCGGCAGCTGCGTGGCGCAGCAGAACCAGCGCATCCGCTGGGCCAACATGCCCGAGCCGGATACAAAGCTGCTTGCGGGCAAGCTGATCTATGTCGATGAGCTGCGTCCTGACGGCCATCCCGCCGTCCACGATCTCTTTGCGAAGGTGACGCAGGTCGCGCAATTGCAGCGCAAGCGCGGCCCGCTCGTCATCGAGACTTACAGCATCGATCTGCTCGAAGGCGCCAAGGGCGACGTGCTGGACCGCTCGCCACCGCCGGAAGCGCGGTAGCTCTTCGTCGGAACGACGGCGAAGGTTCAGTTGATCATCTCGGCCTTGGTCGCGGCGTGGTTCGGCCTGTCCTGGTCGCGCCAGAACCAGACGGTCACGACGCCGGAGCGGCCGCGGACCTGCGTGAGCAGGGGGCCCGACAGAACGCCGTCGGGACCGCCCTGAAAGTCGGCCGCATCCAGCAGCGTATCGCTGAGCGCGAGGCGCGCGCCGTTCTGAACGGCAACCTCCATCAACCGGCTCGCGACGTTGACGGTGTCGCCCGTCGCCGTGATGTGCTGATGGCTTTCGCCGAGGCGCGAGGCGACGATCGGGCCGAAATGCGCGCCGATCTTGAAGCCGAGCTGATCCCGCATCGCAGGCGGCAACGATGCGATCCAGCGTTCGACGCCACGGTGCAGGTCGATCGCGCATTTCAGCGCGCGCGCGGCGTCGTCGGGCATCGCGCCGGGCAGGCCGAACAGGATCATGGCGCCGTCGCCGAGAAAGCCGCTGATCATGCCACCGCAATCGACCGCGGTCTTCTCGACCAGCGCGTGAAACGCCTTCAGAATGTCCTGGAGTTCGCCCGGATCGATCCGCTCGCTCAGTGCCGTGAAGCCGGAGAGATCGATGAAGACCATTGCTGCGTCCTGCCGGACGGGTTTCGACAGGAAATTCGGATCGCGCGCCAACCACTCTTGCACCGCCGGCGCCTGGAATTGCGCGAGCGACCGGCTCTTGGCTGCGAAATATTGCGTGCGGCGGCCTCCCGCCCATAATTGCACGCCGGCAAAGACCGCAACCGGCGGCGCTGCTGCGGCGAGCGTGGTCGCGGCGTTCAGCCAGACGCCGTGCGTGAACGCGAACAGATTGAAGCCGGCCCAGGCGATCATCACCGCGGCCGCCGCCATGATGCCGAGCGCGCTGCGCCGCCAGGCGAGCAGGCCCACCAGCAGCATCGGCAACAGGATCGCGATGAGTGCGTCGGCGATGTGGACCTTGCGGTCGCGCACGATGCTGTCGCCGGCAACCAGATGGGTGATCGCCGTGGAGACCACTTCGACGCCGGGCATCAGAGATTCGAACGGCGTCGGGTAGAAATCGCCGCCGCCGGCGACGGAGGCGCCGATCACGACGATCCGGTTCTCGATCGCCGCGCGATTGAGCGTGCCGTCGAAGATGCTCTGTGCGCTGACGGTGCGGATGGTCCGGCGCGGGCCGTAATAGGTGATCGGCAGCGCGAAGTCGGTATCGGTCGGCACCGCGCGGTCGCCGAGCATCAGATGGTCCGGCGCGATCGTCAGCGACTTGTCGAGCGCGCGCGCCGCGACCCGCAACGGGAAGGACAGCTCGACCTTGTCGCTGGTCCGGAACAGCATCGGCACCGAGAGCGGCGAGCCCGATTGTCCGGTCGCAACGTTGACGACGCCGACCTCGGCATGATCGGCGAACGCCGGCAAGGGCAGCAGGAAGCGCTCGGCCTGCGGCAGGGCGGCGAGGGGACCTTGGCCGCTGGTCTCCACGGTCTCACTGGCGGACGGGAAGATCGCCGCGGCGGCAAGAACCATGGGACCGGTAGCCAGCGTATTTGCCAGCGTGGCGTCGCCGATCGCAGCGCTGCGGTCGACCAGGAGCAGGTCGATCGCGACGACCTTCGGCTTGAACTGCACGATGGTGTCGACGATTCGGGCGAGATCGGCCCGCGGCAGCGGGTAGCTGCCGCCGCGCTTCACGACGGTGTCGTCGATCGCGACGATGGTGACGAGATCGGGCGGAACCCGCACGCCGCGGACCTGAGTCCGCCAATCCGTCAGCGTCGCCTCGAGGCGATCGAGAAAGCGCAGACGACCGTTGGCGTGACCGGCATAGATGCCCGCGCCCCACAGCGCGGTGAGGACGAGTGCCACCAGGATCTGAACGCGTCGGCTACTCATGTGGTCGTGTTGCAATTTTTTCTATCGTCCAAATGCTGTTCGCCGGGCCCAGGTTACCCGAACTTATTGGCCTGGTTTTATTGACCTGGTCTCGTGACCTAGCCCTATTGACCAAGTCTTGCCATCAATGCGTCGACGCGCGGCTGGCCCCATGTCTTGACCGTCAACGCGCCTGTCGCTTCCACGTCGACGCCTTCGCCACGGCCTAATACCACGCTGCGCCCGCCGCTCCTGCGGCTCACGCCGACACGGCCGTCAGCCACGAAGACGGAGGTCTTGGCCTCCGCGACATCGACCGCCCATTTCGTGCCGCGCACCGCGGCGATCGCCTGCGGCGTCAGGACCTTGAATGGATTGCCGCCGGGCTTCTTGGGCACCTCGACCAGCAGCGCTTTGCTGCTCAACTCCACGGAGTCTATATGTCCGTCGCGGTTAGCGTCCTTAAGTTCAAATCTGGCACCGCTTTCGGCAACGATCGTGACGCCGTTGTCGCAGCGCCAGGTCTGCGTACCGGCAGCAGACGGCGCCGCCGTGCAGCCCACATTGGCGGCAGGTTGGGCAATCGCATGTCCGATCAACAGAAACGACCCCGCCAGAGCGAAAAGCCCTGCGCGCGCGAACTCTCTCATGCCAGCCTCCGTTTGCGTGTCAGGCACAGTTCAAAGCGATGTTGATACGGTACCGTATCACACGCAGAGGCTGCTGAAAAGTGCCGGTTGCCGTAGCTATTTTCTCGCTGCGGCCTTTTCCAATGCGGTGCGATCAACTTTCGGTCAGGGCACCGGCTCGCGTGCGCGGTGTGTGATGTGGCTGCTGCCAACCGCGCTGCGGCTGCGGAGGAGAGGGTGCTGTGCGCACCAGCCTCGCGCAACGTTTGCCCGCTATCTTCCGGGTATTGAAGACCACGAAAACGACTTGGTTGGATGGCCTTAGAGATGCGGCCGGAGACGGTCGCCGGCAACGCCAAATCCCGCCGAGAATCATGGTTAATAGACGCGCTTAAGTCCGTAGTCCTGCGGGCTTTTTTCTCGAAATGGGACGACCCGAACGGGTTGCCCCACATCCGCCCGAACTTAATCCGCATTTAACTAAAAGTGGCCTTAATGACGCTCCGACCCTCTGCGAAATGCTGTTCCCGGATCGTGACCAGCGGCGCTTCGAAGGGGGACTGAGTGACACCGTTCTGGACGCAAGGCGAATGAGTACGAGTATCGCTGCGCAAGGCATCGCGGCACGAAAGTCCAAAGGATTCTCGAGCACTTCTTATCGGAAGCCTTCCCGGAAAATGACGACCCACAACGTGCTTGGCGCCGCCGTGATCGGCTGCATCGTGCTTGGCGCCGGCTGGACCGTCTACAGCAACATCTTCGCCGCCAGCGTCTATCCGACGGTCGGCAGCAGCGGCTACGACGAGCCCGTGATCAAGCGCGCGCCCAGGGTCGCGCTCCGCGAAGCGGGTGAGGCCGTCAAGGAAGCCTTTGCGCTCTTGTCCGACCGGTTGCAGGTGGCAGCGCCGATCTCGCGCGAGATGTTCAACGATCGCTTTGCCGCGGCTGCGACCCAAGGCGTGACATCGAATGCGGCCAGCGCCGCGCCCGCAACCAAGGTCGCCGAAGCCAAGGACGCGCCGAAGCCGAGCGTGATCGCGAGGGTCGCGGAAGTCCTGAAGCCAGGTCCCGCCAAGATCGCTGACGCCGCCAAGTCCAAGCGCGGCGCCGACGCGCCGGTGCAGCTTGCCTCGGCGGATCCGGCCGAGATCGTGCCGGCGCCTGAGGCGAAGCCAAGATCGATTGCCGATCGCGCCAAGGCTGCGGTGATGTCGATCACCGGACCGCGCCAGTCGATGGTGGAAAAGCTCTGGGGCAAGCGCGAGCCGTCCGGTGGGCTGCTCGCCTATGCCTCGGCCGACGCCAGCGTAACCGCATCCATCGCGCCGAGGGAGCAGAACCCCATGCTCGGCGGTTCGGCGCCCTATGAGCGCGACACCGCGGTCTACGACATCTCCGCCAAGGCGGTTTACTTGCCAGACGGCACCAAGCTCGAGGCGCATTCCGGCCTCGGCTCCAACCTCGACGACCCGCGCTCCTCGCGCGTCCGCATGCGCGGCGTGACGCCGCCGCACATCTACACGCTGAAGCCGCGCGAGGCGCTGTTTCACGGCGTGCCTGCGCTGCGCCTGACCCCGATTGGCGGTGAGAGCGCGATCTACGGCCGCGACGGCCTTCTCGCGCACACCTTCATGCTCGGGCCGAATGGCGATTCCAACGGCTGCGTGTCCTTCAAGGATTATTACGCGTTCCTCGACGCCTACCGCAACAAGGGCATCCGCAAGCTCGCGGTGCTGGCGCGGGTGGACTAGGCTCAGTCAATTCGAGATCACGCAAAAGGGCCGCCTGCAGCGGCCCTTTTTCGCTTCGCGCCTGCGTTTTAGCCCGGCCAGCACTGCCCGCCGCCGTCGATCCGCAGCACCTGGCCGGAAACGAAGGCGCCCATGGGGCTTGCGAAGAATTCGACAACGCGCGCAACCTCGTCGACCGTCGCGATCCGGTCGAGCGTGCCGGTCTCGACCATTCTGTCGGGGTCGACTGCGCGCGTTCCGAGGAAGCGGCCGGTGCGGGTATCTCCGGGCGCGATGCAGTTGACGGAGATATCGTAGGGGCGGAGCTGGTCGGCCAGGCATCGCGTGTAGTGGGTCACGCCGGCCTTCGACACCGCATAGATCGAGCCCTGAGTACGCCCCTTGAAAGCGGCGACCGAGCCAAGCGTGACGATGCGGCCGCGTCGGCGCTCCATCATGCCGCGCGCGACCGCCTGGCATGTCAGGATGGTGGAGAGCAGATTGCGCTCCAGCACCGCGCGCACATCGGCCTCCTTGATGTTCACCGCATCGTTCGGATCGGGCTTGCCGCCGCCGGCCGCGATATCGCCGCCGGCATTGTGCACGAGAATGTCGATCGGGCCGAGTGCCGCTTCGGTCTCCGCGATGACGCGTGCGATGTCCTCGCCCTTGGTGAGATCGCCGAGCACGCGCTGGCTGCGAACGCCGAATTCCCGTCCGATCTCGGCGGCGACCGCGGTGAGGGTGGTGCCCTCGCCATATTCGGCCGGCCCGTTCTCGCGCATGCCGTGGATGGCGAGGTCAGCGCCGAGCGCGGCAAGCTTCTCTGCAAACGCGCGGCCGAGCCCGCGCCCCGCGCCGGTCACCAGCGCAACTTTGCCCGCCAGAACCTTGTTGGTGTCATGCGATGCCATGATCTTGTTCCTGTTGTGACTATCAGTCGGCTGCGAGATCGAGGCCAATCGCCAACGCCTGCGCGAGGCACATCGGTGCGACAAGCGTGCGTAGCGCAGGCTCAGGCATGTCCTGGATCTCGAACACGACGCTCGCGCCCTCGACGATCGGGCTCAGGAGGCTGTCGGTGATGGAAATCGTGGGGACGCCCCGCGCGACGAGTTCAGGAAACAGCCGCGCCGTATCCGGATAGTAATTCCGGAAGCTGATCGCGACCAGTGCGTCCTCCGTGGTCGCGGCATGCGACTGCTCGTGGATGCTGCCGCCGGTGCCGTCGAGCAGGACGACACGCCGTCCCAGCTTGCGCAGCACGTAGGCCAGATGAATCGCAACCGGGAACGAGCCACCGAGGCCGAGCAGATAGATGTCGCGCGCCTTGGCAAGGATCGCGGTTGCGGCGTCGAGTTCGCGCGCATGCACGGATTGGCTCAGCGTGACCAGCGCCGATTGGGCTTCCGAGACAAAGCGCGACAATACCGCGGCCGGCTGGCGGCCGAGCACTGACTTCTCCTGGCTCTTCATGCGGGCGAGGCGCGACTTGTAGCTTGGCGCGACGCCGGCGACGAGGCGTGAGCGGAACACCTGCTGCATCTCGGTGAAGCCGCCGAACCCGAGCGCATGCGCGAAGCGAACGATCGCCGACGGCGGCACCCCCGAGCGCTGCGCCACCTCCGCCACGGTGCCGAGTGCGACATCGGTCGGGTGATCGAGCACGAACTCCGCGATCTGCTGCAGCCGGCCGGACAGCGCCCGGTGCCGCTGCGCAATCGCGCCGCGCAGTTCGTCATAACTCATGGCGCCAGCCGCCTTGTTCATCGAGTCGGATCTCCGGATCGGTCGCCTGTTTAACTGCATTTCCCCGTTTGGATCAAATATTCTACTTTACATAACAGATGGAATGAATATTCTAATCGCACAAAAAGCAAAAGGCTACTGAGACGGGAGGACACGATGAGAGGGCGTCAGATCTCACGGCGAAGCGTTCTGAAGGGCAGCTTGATGGCGAGTGTCATCGGCGGCACCGGCAGCTTCTTTGGGCCATGGCGGCAGAATCATGCCTGGGCGCAAGGCGCGAAACCGATCAAGCTTGGCCTGACCTGCGATGCCAGCGGTCAATACGGCAACAGCGGCCAGGATGATTTCCGCGGCATCAAGATGGCGATCGACGAGATCAACGCCAAAGGTGGCGTGCTCGGGCGCCAGGTCACGTTCATCACCGCGGACACCGAGACGACGCCAGCCACCGGCAGCCGCGTCGCCGAACGCTTCATCACGCGCGAGGACTGCACCATCCTGATCGGCGCGCTGCATTCGGGCGTCGCCAACGCCATCACGCAGGTCGCCAGCAAATACGGTGTGATCTACATGAACACCAATTCCTCCGCGCCCAGCGAAGCCGGGGAGAACTGCTCACGCGTGAAATTCGTCTGGGACGGCAACGGCACCAATTTTTCCAAGGCGTCGGTCAAGAACGCGGTGGACTCCATCGGCAAGAACTGGATGCTGCTGACCAATGACTATGTCTGGGGTCACACGACGTCTGCCGCGACCAGGACACAGGTCGAGAGCGCCGGTGGCAAGATCCTCGACAATCTGCTGGTGCCGCAGAACACGCGCGATTTTACTGCCTATCTGCTGAAGATCCAGCAGGCCAAGCCCGATGTCGTGGCGACCGCGGTTGGTGGCGACGATATCAAGGCATTGCGTGAGCAAGTGGCGCAGCTCAAGCTCGACGGCAAGCCGGCCTGGATCAACAACCAGCAGGACTGGCCCGACGTGTGGGGCGCGCCCGACAGCCTGTTCGGCGTGTTCGGCACGACCTGGTATCACAAGCTGCCGCTGCCCGGCGTCGCCGAATTCGTCAAGAAGTGGCAGGCCGCCAACAAGGACGGCCCGATCCCGGTGCCTGGCAACGTCTCCTACAACGGCTACATGTCCACGCGCGAACTGCTTCGTGCGATCGAGCGGGCAGGGTCGACCAACAACGTCAAGATCATCAAGGAGCTCGAGAACCTCAAGGTCTCGGCGACCGACCGCATGCAGCATTTCGACGCCTACATGGATCCGATGACGCACCAGATGCAGCAGACGATCTATCTGGCGCGGCGCAACGCCAAGCCGGCCGACAATACCGATCTGTTCGAGATCATCAGCTGGACGGAGCCGAAATCCGCCGCCGACGATGCGGCGGCCGGCAAGTGCAAGCTCACGCCCTACGAGCAGGTGCCGACCGTCGACTCCTGAAGACGGTGCGTCACATCGCACAACGAGCGGCGCGCGATCTCGTGCGCCGCGCACCGGGACCGTCGGCGTCCCGGGTGAAACATGCCAGTTGCGAGAGCCCAAAACCTTGTTCGACCTTCTTCCGCATCTCCTCAACGGCCTGACGCTCGGCCTGTTGTTCGCACTGATCGCACTCGGCTTCATGCTCATTGTCGGGCTGATGGAGCAGATCAACCTCGCGCACGGCTCGCTGTTCGCGCTCGGGGCTTATGTCGCCATGCAGCTCACGGGGCCGCGCCCGCCATTGCCGATGGAACTTGCGAATGCGTGGCTCGCGCTGCCGCTCGGCTGGCGCTATGCCGCCACGTTGGTCATCGCGCCCGTGATCGTGAGTCTGGTCGGCATGCTGATCGAGCTCTGCATGCGGCGCACTTACGGCAAGGATCCGCTCTACGGGCTGCTCCTGACCTTCGGCGCCGCGATGGTGATCGAGGAGATGATCCGCCTGGTCTGGGGCACGCGCGATTACGTGCTGCAGGTGCCGTCCGCCATCAATGGCGGCTTCCTGTTCGGCGATCTGATCTGGTCAACCTATCGCTTCTACGCAGCAGGTATCGCGGCCGGGATCATCGGCCTGGTCTGGCTGCTGATCGAAAAGACCTCGTTCGGCGCGACGGTCAAGGCCGGCGCTCATGACAGTGAGATCGTGCGCGCGCTCGGCATCAACCTGTCACGATTGCGGCTGCTGGTGTTCGTGTTCGGCACGATGCTGGCCGCGATCGCGGGCATCATCGTCGCGCCGATCTGGGGCATTCGTCCGCATATGGGGGTCGATGCCGTTATTCCTGCGTTCCTGGTGATCGTGCTCGGGGGCGTCGGCAGCTTTTGGGGTGCGGTCGCGGCCGGACTGCTGGTCGGCTTGTGTGTCGGCCTTGCCGGTGCCTACGCGTCCGAATGGTCGCTGTTGTCGATGTACATCTTGCTCGTTGCCGTCGTGACGTTCCGCGCGCGCGGCTTGTGGGGCAAGAAGAGCGTGCTCGAGGCCTAAAGGGAATGATTGTGAAATCAAAATCTTCACCGGACGCCGCGCGCCTCGTGACGCCGACGATGCTGGTGCTTTGGCTCGTGCTTGCAACGGTGCCGCTCTGGATCACGCGGGTCGGGCTCTATCCTTATCTGGGGATTGAGATCCTGATCTGGTCGCTCTATGCGCTCGCGTTCAATTTGGTGCTGGGCACCGCCGGACTTCCGTCGTTCGGTCATGGTGCCTATTTCGGCATCGGCGCCTATGCGTTCGGCCTCTGCCAGTTCGAAATCGTTGCCAATCTCTGGATATGTCTGATTGCCGCGGCCGCGGTCGCGGGCCTCGCCGGCGTGTTGGTGGCGATGTTCATCTCGCACCGGCGCGGCATCTATTACGCCTTCATGACGATTGCGTTCGGCCAGATCTTCTGGACGCTGGCGATCAAATCGCACCGGATCACCGGCGGCGAAGACGGTCTTCTCAAGATTAAACGGTTGCCGGCCGATTTCGGGCTTGTGTCGTTCGATCTCAACGACAATGTCGCCTTCTACTATTTCGTGCTCGCCGTCTTTGCGGTCGGCACCGCCGCGTTGTGGCGGCTAGTGAACTCGCCTTATGGCCGCGTGGTCGCTGCGATCAGGCAGAGCGAGGTTCGGGCAAGCCATCTTGGCTATAATGTGTGGCTCTACAAGGTCGCGGTCTTTGCGCTGTCGGCCGCAGTTTCGGGCTTTGCCGGCGGATTGTTCGCCATGGCTCAGCTCGCCGCATTCCCTGACGTCATGAGCCTGCATCAATCCGGCTACGTCGTGATGATGACGCTCGTCGGCGGTGGGCTTGTCAGCTTCTGGGGGCCGGTGATCGGCGTGTTTCTCTTCCTCACCGCCCGAGACGTGATCGGCGCGCTGACCAATGCCTGGATGCTCTATTTTGGTCTCCTGTTCATCGCGATCGTGCTGTTTCGCCCCGAAGGCATTGCCGGCGCGATATCCGCTGCCGTGCAGCAACACTCACTTGGCGCCTTACGGCAGAGGGGTACGTCGGCGATGCGGCTGCTGTTCGGGAGCGGGCGATGAACATGATCGAGGCCGCAGCCGTTCATGTCCGCTTCGGCGATCGCGTCGTGCTGGAGAGCGTCGATCTCGCGGTCGCGGAGGGGGAGTTTCACGGTGTGATGGGTCCGAACGGCGCCGGCAAGACCACGTTCTTCAACGTCCTTACCGGCCGGGTGAAGCCGAACCGGGGCCGAGTCCTGCTCGGCGGCGAGGATGTCACGGGCCTCAGCCCGCACCGCATCGCCGCCAAGGGCATCGCCCGCTCGTTTCAGATCATGACACTGTTCGACGAATTCTCCGCGCGTGACAACGTCATGATGGGCTTGCCCGAGTTTCGCGCCCGTGGCCACGATATCGCGCGCGCCGCAGCGGGCGATAGCCGGTTTGCCGCGAAGTCCTCCGAAGCGCTGGCGGCAGCCGGGCTCGTGGACAAGGGCGATATCCGCGCCAAGGACCTGTCTTATGGCGACCGGCGCGCGCTGGAGATCGCGGTCGCCCTGGCGCAGGCACCGCGCGTGCTGTGCCTGGACGAGCCGACCTCCGGCCTCGGCTCCGACGGGGTGCAGCGGCTCGCAGCCCTGATTGCCCGCCTGAAGGGGCGGCTGACCATCGTCGCCATCGAGCACGATATGGAGTTCCTGTTCTCGTTGGCTGACCGGATCTCGGTCATCCATTGGGGCCAGGTGGTGGCGCGCGGAACGCCACACGAACTGCAGCAGAACGAATGGGTGCGGCGCTCCAATCTCGGGAAGTTCGCATGATCCTCGAAGTGGACGCGGTCGATACCTTCTACGGCGAGACCCAGGCGCTGTTCGGCGCCTCGCTCGCCATCGGGCACGCCAAGGTGTTTGCGCTGCTCGGCCCCAACGGCGCCGGCAAGACGACCATGCTCCGCTCGATTCTCGGGCTGACGCGTCCGCGCCGCGGCTCGATTTGTTTCGACGGTCACGATGTCACGCGCGATCCGACCCACGAAATTGCGCGCGCCGGCATCGGCTGGGTGCCCGACGACCGACGGCTGTGCCCGACATTGACGGTCGCGCGCAACCTGTCGATCGCGCAAAAGCGCACGCGCTTTCGCCACTGGAGCGTCAAGGAGGCCGCTGCGATCTTCTCGCCGCTCGAATATCTCATGGAGCGCGACTGCGAAAACCTGTCGGGCGGCGAAATGCAGATGGTGGCGATCGCCCGCGCGCTGGTCGGCTCGCCGGGACTGGTGCTGTTCGACGAGCCGAGCCAGGGATTGGCGCCGAAAATCGTCGGCGACGTGCTTGCGACGATTCTGCGCATGAAGGACGAGGGCATTGCCTCGCTGGTTGTGGAGCAGAACGCCGAGATCGCGCTATCGGTCGCAGACCATGCCGCGGTGATCGATCGCGGCCGGATCGTCTGGACCGGGGAGGCCGCGGTCTTGCGGGATGATCGCGGGCTTCGTCAGCGCTTGCTGGGAGTACAATAAGTGGCCGCACCGCTGCTCGTTCTCGACGACGTTCGCAAGGTCTATACAAGGGGCCGCGTGATCCGCCGACCGACATTCACGCTACAGGCAAACCTGTCGCTGGACGAACCTGATATCGTTGGGGTCGTCGGCCCGAATGGCGCCGGCAAGACGACCTTGTTTGAGATGATGACGGGCTCGAACGCCCCGACCTCGGGACGCGTGCTGGTCGCGGGCACCGATATCCATGGTGTCAAATATCGGGAACGCGACCGGCTCGCGATCCACTATCACCAGTCCTATCAGGTCAGGCGCTTCCGCAAGCGCATTCCCTCCGCCTTCCTGGCGCCGTCCCCGACCCGGACGCCGCTGGTTCACCTGTTCGACGAACCGCAGTTCAACCTGCAGGATGGCTATATCGGCTTCATGCTCGATTTCTTCCGCAAGCTGCGTGATGAGGGGCGGCTGGTCGTTCTCTGTATGCATCCGACGGCGGCCTGGCACCTCGACATTCTCGCCGAGATTGCCGGGCGATTCCTCTTTGTGGCCGGCGGCGGCGTGACGCGCATGGCCGATTTCGGCGCTCTGGTCGCCGAGCCGCGCTTCCGCTCCTATCTTGGGCCGGAGATGACAAAGGCGGCGGACGCGATTTGTCACCGAGCCATTCCCATCCCGACCTAAGGCAGAAAACGACGACAGGAGAATCCGTTGGCCTATTCGAACACCGAGCTTTTCATTGGCGGCAAATGGCGACCGGCCCATTCGGGCAAGGTGATCGAGGTGCGCAATCCCGCGACCGAAGAGGTAATCGGCACCGTCGCCCATGCCGGACGGTCCGACCTCGACGAGGCACTCGCCGCAGCCAGCGCCGGCTTCAAGATCTGGCGAAACGTTGCCCCCTTCGAGCGCTGCCGGATCATGCGCAAGGCCGCCGCGATCATGCGCGAGCGCAATGACGAGATCGCGCCGCTGCTCACGATGGAGCAGGGCAAGACTCTTGGCGAGGCCAAAATGGAGGCGATGGCTGCCGCGGACGTGATCGAGTGGTTTGCGGAAGAAGCCAAGCGCGCCTATGGCCGGCTGATCCCGGCGCGCGGCCCGGGCATCTACCAGATCGCGATGAAGGAGCCGGTCGGTCCGGTCGCGGCGTTCACGCCCTGGAATTTTCCGATCAATCAGGTCGTGCGCAAGCTCTCCGCCGCACTCGGCGCCGGCTGCTCAATCATCGTCAAGGCCCCGGAGGAGACGCCGGCCTCGCCCGCACAGCTGATCCGCGCGTTTGCGGACGCCGGCGTGCCCGATGGCGTCATCAACCTTGTTTACGGAGTTCCTGCCGAGATCTCCGAATATCTCATTCCGCATCCGGTGATCCGCAAGATCTCGTTCACCGGCTCGACGCATGTCGGCAAGCAGCTCAATGCGCTCGCGGGCCTGCACATGAAGCGCGCCACCATGGAGCTCGGCGGTCATGCGCCCGCGATCGTTTTCAAGGACGCCGACGTTACGTCGGCTGCGAAGATTCTGGCGGCAGCAAAATATCGCAATGCCGGACAGGTTTGCATCTCGCCGACTCGGATGCTGGTGCAGGATGACGTGTTCCGTGAATTCGTCGACACCTTTGTCGACAGCGCCAAGTCGTTCAAGGTCGGCAACGGGCTCGACCCCGAATCCAAAATGGGCTCGCTTGCCAATCCGCGCCGTGTCACCGCCATCGAAGGCATGGTGCAGGATGCCGTCGGCAAGGGTGCAAAGCTCGAGACCGGCGGCAAACGCGTTGGCAACAAGGGCCATTTCTTCGAGCCGACCGTGGTGAGCGACGTGCCGAAAGATGCGCGCGCCATGAACGAGGAGCCGTTCGGCCCGCTCGCGCTGATTTCGCGCTTCTCATCCTTCGACGAGGTGGTCGAGGAGGCCAACCGCTTGCCGTTTGGGCTGGCGTCCTACGCCTTCACAAGCTCGGCAAAGACGGCGGCCGCGATCGGTTCGGCGGTCGAAGCCGGCATGATGTCGATCAACAGTTTTGGTCTCGCGCTGCCCGAGGTGCCGTTCGGCGGCATCAAGGATTCCGGCTACGGTTCGGAGGGCGGCACCGAGGCGATGGAGGGCTATTTCAACACCAAGTTCATCAGCCAGACGGGCGTGTGACCGGCGGGGGATGCGCAGCTAGCGTTTGACGAAGACCAGATTGCAGGCGCGTGCCTCGTTGCGCTTGCCGTTGCCACGAGTGCGGTCGAACTGTGCATCGACCGTAAAGGCGTATGGCGAGCCGGGCGCGAGATTGTTGAGGGTATAGGTGCTCGCCCCCGTCGTTCCGCGCGCGCTCAAGGTGGTCTTGCCGTCCGCCGGGATCTGGCCGTCGATCTCCAGCCGGTTGACGGCGCCCTGGCCCTGGGCGTCGGCATGAAACACGCCGTTCGCAACCGTGGCCGACAGGGCCCTGGTGAAGCCCTGCGCCTTGCCGGAGGCCAGGCAGTTCAACGTCACGTCCCAGTTGCCGTCATAATCCTTGCTGCCGCCGGTCCGGCCGTTGCCTGAAGGCGCGAGCGCCACCTTCTGCTTCAGGCCTTCAATTCGCGCCTTGGCAAGCGTGGCGAAGATGCAATTCGGAAATCTCGTGAGATGGTCCTCGTAGGCGCCAAGGGTGCCGATGCCGTCCGCGGCCTTCCAGTGCGCCTCTGCGGCTGTGCAGGGATCAGCCCGGGGTGCGGCTTGCGGCGCCGCTGGCGCCACCGTGACCGACACTGGTCCGTTCAAGTAGAACTTCCCGATGATTGAGAGCGACAGCTCCGGGAGCTGGGTCTTGCCGCTGGAATCGTAGACGTCGCTGCTGATGTCGCGAAAGACTTCGCCGATCTCCTGCGGCTCCTCGATGTGCTTCAGGAACGCCGTCGTGTAGGGACTGTTGCGACCGCTGCCATCGGCCGCGGTCTGCCCGGACTGGGTTGAGAACGACACGATCGTGCCGCGCGGTGCTTCGACCTTCGACAAGCCTCGCCCGATCGAGGCGGCGCGAGTCGCAGAGCGCTTCAGCATGTCGGCCAGTGGATTGTCGCGGCAGGAATCGAGGATGAGGATGCGCAGGTTCTTGGCCTGCTGAAGATCGTTCACGATGTCGTCCACCCGCACGAATCGCTTCAGGTCGGCTTCGTCGCTCAGAACGGCGTCGACAGGCATCAGATAGTTCACGCCGTTGTATTGCATCGCATGGCCGCTGTAGTAGAACATCGCGACGTCGGCTTTGCTCGCGGCGCGCGCGAAGCGGATGGTGAGGTCCTGCATGTCAGCCTGGCGCAGGTCGATGCCCTGGAGCACCTCGAAGCCGCTGCGCTTGAGCGAGGCGGCGACGTCTTCGGCATCGTGCGACGGATTGGGAAGCTTCGCCGTACTGGCATAGGCGCCATTGCCGATCACCAGCGCGACGCGGGTTTCTGCCGATGCCGGCGCAAGGAAAAGCCAGCAAGCCAGGAGGGCGAGACAGAGTCTGGCGAGGCAAAATCTGGCGAGGCAAAATCTGGAAAGAGCACGCATGAATGCCTTCCAAGGAAATGTAGAAAAATATCCCTCCAGATTAGCGCATGCCGCGCCGACATCAATGCCCCGCCAGAGAAAACGCTTGGATTTCGCGGCCGTGACATCCTGTCACGCCGGGCTCGCCGTCATCGTCTTGCGCACCGCCATTTCGGTCGCAATCGCGTCCCGCACGGCGGGCCGCGCCTGCATGCGCGCGAGATAGGTCGACAAGGATGGCCATTGCGCGATGTCGACGCCTGCGGGACGAAGCAGCAGCAAAGCCCAGGTGAGGTGGGCATCCGCGACTGTAAAACTGTTGCCGACGAGGAATTCGCGGCCCTCAAGGTGCGCGGATGGCACCGATAATGTCTGCGTGATCCTTGCACGCGGCTTGGCGAGCGAGGCGTCGTCCTTGTACCAGAAGGTCGGAAACAAAAACGCCTTGTGGATCTCGGCCCCGATGAAGCTGAGCCATTCCTGGAGCCGATAGCGGTCGGGATCGCCGAATGCGGGTGCAAGGCCCGCCTGCGGCTTCAGATCGGCGATGTATTGCAGCACCGCCGCGCTTTCTGTCAGCCGTTCGCCATTCTCCAGCACCAGGACCGGCACCGCGCCCTTCGGCGAAACGCCGAGGAAATCGCTGCCGTCGTCGACGACCTGCTTGGTCTGGAGATGGACCGGATGATAGCGCGCATCGAGGCCCGCTTCCATCAGCGCGATGCGGCTCGCAAGCGAGCAGGCCATCGGCGAGAAATAGAGTTGCAGCATCGCCCACGCTCCTTCAGGTCAACGTCTCGGTTTGCGCGATGATCGCAAACCGGTCCGACAATTCGGCCAGGGCGACCTCGTGGATGGTCCTTGCCGAGATCGCTCCGCCGCGGCCGTCGGGAAGATCGCGTGTGGCACAGGCATCGGCTGCGATCGTCGTGCGCAGGCCGAGGTCGAGCGCGGCGCGGGCGGTCGAGCTGATGCACATATGGGTCATGAAACCGGCCAGCACGATGTTCGTGCGTCCGGTTGCGGCCAACTGGCCCTGCAGGTCGGTGCCGGCAAAAGCGTTCGGTAGCGCCTTTTCGATCACGGCTTCGCCGGCGAGCGGCGCCAGGTTGCTGACGATCGCGCCGCGCGCGGCCTCGCGGTCGAACAGGCTGCCGGCACGTCCCTTGTGCGCGATATGGAAGATCGCAGCGCCGCTCGCCCTCGCGCGGGCGAGCAGGCGCGCCGCGGCGGCGATCGCGGGCTCCGCATCCGGCAAGGCGAGCGGGCCGGCGCAATATTCGTTCTGGATGTCGATCAGCACGAGGCAGGAATCGGCGAGCCTGGGCGGAGTGAGATCGGCGCCGGACAGTTCAAGCAGAGTTTTAGGGGCGGTCATGCGGATCGGGCCTTCCTGGGGAATATCGGATGGCGCGACACTAGCGTGGTGGCGCCCTGCCAATGTGCAGGACTATTGCAGCATATGGCTGCAAATTTGCAGGCACCGGTCGCGCCTGCTAGGCTCATCACCATGAATTGGGACGATCTGCGCATCATCGCCGCGGTCAGGGACGAGGGCACCTATGCCGGCGCCAGCGCGCGGCTGCGCATCGACGAGACCACCGTCGGCCGCAGGCTCGCACGCATCCAGCGCGATCTCGGCGTGCCGCTGTTCGATGCGGTGGACGGCCAGCGCCGGCCGACGCGGAGTTGCGAGGCGGTGCTGGCGCATGTCGAGGCGATGGCCGCACATGCCGCCGAGATCGGTCGCGTCGGCGAGAGTCTGGCAGGCCCGGTGGGACGCCTGCGTATCGCCTCCACCAACACGGTCGCCGAGGAGGTTCTGTCGCCGCGCGCGAGCGACTTCCTGCGCGCCAATCCCGGCCTGACGCTGCAATTCCTCACCTCGAGCGAGAACGTCAAGTTCTCGCGCTGGGAAGCCGATCTCGCTATCCGGCTGCGCAAGCCCGACAAGGGCGACTTCGCAATCTCCAGGCTCGGTGACGTCAAGCTCTATTATTTCGAGCCTGTTGCGACCGAGGGCGAGCCGGTGCTGTGCGCCTATCCGGACGAACTCGGTGCCATTCCCGAGATGCAGTTCCTGCGCATGAAGCAAGCCCACGCGCGTTGCGTTACCGACAACGTTCGCGTCATCCGTAATCTGATCCGCGCGCATCAGGCCGCCGGCGTGCTGCCGGAGCATGTCTGCGCGGACTTGCTCGGCGATCGCCGCCTGCGCGCCACGCTGCTGCCTGGGCGCCGCGACGTCTGGCTGCTGGTGCAGAACCATCTCAAGCGCGATCCGGCGACGCGGCTCACCATCGAATGGATCCGCCGCTGCTTCAGCGATCTCGCGCGCGGCTGATTGCGGCGTGAACGCGATCCGTGCGCGGCGCGACCAAGTTATGGGATTGCGCGCGCGCAAAGGTTGCGTAATCTCGCGACGACTACGGGCTTGATCAGGGCAGGCGCATGACCACTCTTCAGGAAACCATCCACCCGCAGGCCAAAGTGCGGGAATGGAAGGCGATCGTCATCCTGATCCTCCTGATCCCGGTGCTGTGGTCGCCGCCGTTCCTGTTTCGCATCTTCCTGTTTCAGCCGTTCAACATCCCGTCCGGCTCAATGACGCCGACGCTGGTCGTCGGCGACTACGTCTTTGCCGCAAAATATGCCTATGGCTATGGCCGCTATTCGTTTCCCTTCGCGCCGTCATGGATCTCCGGGCGTGTCCGGGCCGCCGAGCCCGAGTATGGCGACGTCGTCGTGTTCCGGACGCCAAAGGACACCTCCGTCGACTAAGTCAAGCGCGTGGTCGGGCTGCCCGGTGATCGCATCCAGATGCGGCAGGGCCAACTCATCCTCAACGACCGCCCGGTGACGCGCGTTGCCCTGAAGGCGGTGGTGGCCGGCTCCACCTGCGGCGTGGATGACGGTGCGAAGGCCAAGCGCTGGCGCGAGACGCTGCCGAACGGCGCCTCCTACGTCACGCAGGACTGCATCGACAACGGCTACTACGACAACACCGACGTCTACACCGTGCCGCCGGGCCATTTCTTCGTGCTCGGCGACAATCGCGACAATTCGAGCGACAGCCGCGTGATGTCGTCGATCGGATTCGTGCCGATGGACAATCTGGTCGGCAAGGTGACGCGGATATTCTGGTCGCTCGACCAACACGGCGAGCCACACATGGAGCGGCTGGGGAAGGTGTGGTGATTCGAGTTCGTCATTCCGGGGCGGCGCGAAGTGCCGAGCCCGGAATCCATAACCCCAGGCGGGTGTGATGGCCTACTACGTCTACATCCTTGCAAGTAGGAAGTACGGCACGCTCTATAGTGGAGTAACCAACGATCTCGTGCGTCGCGTGTACGAGCACAGGACTAAAGCCGTTCCCGGCTTCACAACGAAGTACGGCGTCAACAAGCTCGTCCTGTTCGAGATCTTCGACAACGCCGTAACTGCCATTGCCCGCGAGAAAGAGCTCAAGAAGTGGCGACGCGACTGGAAGACGCGGCTGATCGAGGAGCAAAATCCGAACTGGGATGATCTCTATCCCGGGATAGCGAACTGAGGCTCGTGGTTATGGATTCCGGGCTCGCGCTTCGCGCGCCCCGGAATGACACCGAATAACAAAAACCCCGGCATCGCTGCCGGGGTTTCGCATTTTGTCGTTTGCCGGAATGGCTGGATCAGAAATCCATGCCGCCCATGCCGCCGCCCGGGGGCATCGCCGGACCGGCGCCGCCCTTCTTGGGCAGCTCGGCGACCATGGCTTCCGTGGTGATCAGGAGAGCCGCAACCGAGGCTGCGTTCTGGATCGCGGTACGGACCACCTTGGTCGGGTCGATGATGCCCTTCTTGACGAGGTCGACATATTCGCCGGTCTGGGAGTCGAAGCCGTAGGCGTACGACTTGTTCTCGAGGACCTTGCCGACGATGACGGAGCCGTCTTCACCGGCGTTGATCGCGATCTGGCGAGCGGGCGCGGAGAGCGCCTTGCGCACGATCTCGACGCCGGTCTTCTGGTCGTCGTTCTTGGTGCGCAGGCCCTTGAGCTGCTCGGAGGCACGGAGCAGGGCGACGCCGCCGCCCGGGACGATACCTTCTTCCACAGCCGCGCGGGTCGCATGCATCGCGTCATCAACGCGATCCTTGCGCTCCTTCACCTCGACCTCGGTCGCGCCGCCGACGCGGATCACCGCGACGCCGCCAGCGAGCTTGGCAAGACGCTCCTGGAGCTTCTCACGGTCGTAGTCCGAGGTGGTTTCCTCGATCTGCGCCTTGATCTGAGCCACGCGCGCTTCGATGTCGGCCTTCTTGCCGGCGCCGTTGACGATCGTGGTGTTCTCCTTGTCGATCATCACCTTCTTGGCGCGACCGAGCATGTTGAGCGTGACGTTCTCGAGCTTGATGCCGAGATCTTCCGAGATCGCCTGGCCACCGGTCAGGATCGCGATGTCCTGCAGCATGGCCTTGCGGCGATCACCGAAGCCCGGAGCCTTGACGGCAGCGACCTTCAGGCCGCCACGCAGACGGTTCACGACCAGGGTCGCAAGCGCTTCGCCTTCGACGTCCTCGGCGACGATGACCAGCGGCTTGCCGGTCTGCACCACGGCCTCGAGCAGCGGCAGCAGCTCGTTCAGCGAGGAGAGCTTCTTCTCGTTGATGAGGATGTAGGCGTCGTCCATCTCAACGCGCATCTTGTCGGCGTTGGTGACGAAGTAGGGCGAGATGTAGCCGCGGTCGAACTGCATGCCCTCGACGACGTCGAGCTCGGTCTCGAGCGACTTGGCTTCCTCGACGGTGATGACACCCTCGTTGCCGACCTTCTTCATGGCGTCGGCGAGGAACTTGCCGATCTCCGCGTCACCGTTGGCCGAGATGGTGCCGACCTGGGCGATCTCGTCGTTCGAGGTGACCTTCTTGGAGTTCTTGACGAGGTCCGCAACGACGGCTTCGACCGCGAGGTCGATACCGCGCTTCAGATCCATCGGGTTCATGCCGGCGGCAACCGACTTGGCGCCTTCGCGCACGATCGCCTGGGCCAGCACGGTGGCGGTGGTGGTGCCGTCGCCGGCCGCGTCAGCGGACTTCGAAGCGACTTCGCGCACCATCTGCGCGCCCATGTTCTCGAACTTGTCCTCGAGCTCGATCTCCTTGGCGACGGTGACGCCGTCCTTGGTGATGCGGGGAGCGCCGAACGACTTGTCGAGCACGACGTTGCGGCCCTTCGGACCGAGCGTGACCTTCACCGCGTTGGCGAGAATGTCGACGCCGCGAAGCATCTTGTCGCGCGCATCGACGGAGAATTTGACTTCTTTAGCTGCCATCTGGATTTTTTCCTTAGGTGTTTAACTGGATGAGAGAGGGGCTCTTAGGCCGCCTTCTTCTTGGAAGCGGGGACGTCGAGGACGCCCATGATGTCGCTTTCCTTCATGATCAGCAGGTCGACGTTGTCGATCTTGACCTCGGTGCCGGACCACTTGCCGAACAGCACGCGGTCGCCGACCTTCAGGTCGATCGGGATCAGCTTGCCAGCTTCGTCGCGGCCACCCGGGCCGACGGCGACGATCTCGCCCTGCGAGGGCTTTTCCTTCGCCGTGTCGGGAATGATGATGCCGCCAGCGGTCTTCTCTTCTGCGTCGATGCGCTTGACCACGACGCGGTCGTGAAGCGGACGGAAATTCATGCAGTTCTCCTAAGCTTTTGCACGAGTTGGGAATTTTGGATTGTTAGCAGTCTGTGCCGGCGAGTGCTAGCACAGGCCCAGCTGAGATAAGGCAGGATTTTGGCGGGAGCAAGGGCTTGTAGCAGAAAAATAGCACTCGGAAGCGCCGCCTGCCAAAATCTCTTTCCATCGTTAATCGCGCTCGGCGCCCGTATTAGCACGTAGCTGTATCTGCTGCTAACGCATTGAATTTCAACAGCTTGTTAAACTTTTGGGCTTGAGATGGATTGTCAGTTTGCGTCACATTTCTCTCATGTGAGCGCATCAGCAGCGGGTGGCTCTTAAGGCGCACCGGAAAGCCACCCCTTGAATGCGCTCCTGCAAAGGAGGTTGGCATGGGCTTGCGGAGTGGAGCCGTTTCGGACGATTTCCGGAAACAGCTGCTGGGTTACGGAATGACGACCGCGCAGATTCTCTATCGGATGCCGGATCATCCCTCACTGCTCCAGACTTACGTCTGGCAGGACTACGACATGTTTCCGAAATTTCCGGCGCTGAAGGATTTCCTGGCGTTCTGGCAGGAAAAGCTCGACGGACCGCTTCACTCGGTGACAGTGGCGCATTCCAAGCTGATCAAACCGGCCGAGTTGCGTGCGGTGGACGGCGTGTTCCGGCTGCATTGAAGGCGAGCGCGGGGCTGTAGGTGGGTTAGCGTCAGCGTAACCCACCATGCTTCAACGGTTGCGGAAAGAAGTGGTGGGTACGTTAGCGCTAACCCACCCTGCGGTTTCGCATTCTGTGCTAGCCTCTCCCCATAACAACAGGGGAGACCGCCCATGGCCAAGAAAGCAAAATCGCGTAGCGCATCGCAGGCGGCGGTGAAGAAGCGAAGCGGGGCCAAACCCGCCGCACGATCCTCGGCGCGCAAGGCGGTGAAGGCGAAAGCTCGCGCGACACCGGCAAAGTCATCCGTCAAGAAACCGGCGCGCCCCAAGCAGCGCATTGCGATCAGCCATCACCGCGAGGAAGACTTCAAGGCCGACGGTCTGCGCACTTACGCGAAGTATCGCGATCTCGGCATCGCCGCCGCGAGCCACGGCCTCGCGCAGGCGCACGTGATCCGGCTGCAAGGCCCTTGCAATCCGGACGAGGTGTCGAAGCTGCACTTCCACGACGTCGAATTCCAGATGGTCTACGTGCTCAAGGGCTGGGTGAAGACCTATATGGACGGAGAGGGCGAGACGCTGATGAAACAAGGCAGCGCCTGGACACAGCCGCCGAAGATCAAGCACATGATCCTGGACTATTCGGACGACGTCGAGCTGCTGGAGGTGATCCTGCCGGCGGAGTTCAGGACCGTGGAGTTGAAGGCGTAGGCGAGGCGGAGATCAGCCGCCGTCGTTGCAATAGCGTTTCCACATCGCGCGATAGGCATCGTCCACCGCTCGCGCGTATGAGACGGGGTTGCCGGCGGCGGCAGCCCTGATCTGTCCGGGCAGTACGCCGCGCAACTTATCGAGCTCGCCGATCTGCAACCCACGGCTCGCTGCGATTTCGACATAGGCCTCATCGCTATCCGCGACCCACTCCGGCAGGCCCAGCGCGGTGAGGATGGAGCCGGCAGCACGGCTCGGCAGGCTGTGACCCAGCTTCGCCACCACCGGCACGCCCATCTGCAATGCTTCCCACGTGCTGACGCCGCCATTCTGGGGGAATGGGTCGAGGCCAATATCGACGCGATTGAACGCTGCCAGATGTTCGTCTCGTGACGTGGCTCCGAGCAGATCGACGCGTTCGGCCGGCAAACGGCAAGCGGCAAACCGCGCCAGTAGATTGTCGCGGACCAGCTGAGCATCCAGCGCAGTATCCTTGATCAGCAGTCGCGATCCCGGCACCCGCTCGAGAATCCTGGACCAGACTTCCACCGCCTCGTTCGAAATCTTGCTGATGCGGTTGAAGACACCGAATGTGATGAAGCCGTTCGCAATCGCCGGCGTCGGCGCCCGCGCAATCCCGGCCGGCAGCGGCGCCAACGTCACAAAGCACGGCAAGTCGACGATGGTCTCCGCAAACAGATGTCGAACCGCGACAGGAATCGCGACGGGGTCGGAGAATAGATAATCGATCGTTGGCAGCCCGGTGCCGGTACCATGGCCCCAGCCATGCGCTTGAACAGGTGCAGGCTTGCGCGCAAACACGCCGAGGCGGTTTCCGCTGGTATGGCCGGACAGATCGATCAGGATGTCGACGCCATCGGCGCGGATCTGAGCGGCGAGGCGATCGTCGGACCATTGCGAGGCGTCGCGCCAGCGATCGGCCATTCCCTGAAATTCGCGGGTCGTCGCATCCGTTTTCACTGAACACGCGTAGCAGACGATCTCGAACCGTGCCCGATCGTGGTGCTGCAGGACCGGCTTGAAAATGAACGCCGCCGAATGTGCGTGAAAATCCGACGAGACATAACCCAGCACCAGACGGCGATCCGGATCTCGGCTGTTCTCATGCGGTCCCGCCGCTGCCGAGGCGATCTTCGCACCGATCTGCTCCCACCATACATGTCGCGCTTGCTGATGCTGCGCAACGCTGGCGTCGGCGATAAAATCGAGGGTGAATATCTTGCTCGAGATCGTGCTCTGATCAGGCTCGATGTCGATAGCTCTGTCGAAACTGGCGAGGGCTTCGTCGACCCGGCCAAGTGCCGCGAGACATTGTCCGAGCAGGCCGTGGGCCTGAGAGAAGCCGGGATCGGTCGCGAGAGCCTTCTCGCAATCGGACAATGCTTCGGCAACTTGCCGGGTCAGGAGCAAGATACTGGCCCGCCGGAGCCATCCATTCGCGTCGTCGGGTGCAAGCGCGATTGCGCGATTGCAATCCGCCATGGCTTCGTCAAATCGCTGAAGTTCTCGCAAAGCAACGGCGCGGGTCGACAGCGCCGAGGCATAGTCAGGCTTGATCGATAGCGCGCGGTTTAAGCTTGCGATAGCCTCGTCATAGGCGCGCAGACGGCAGAGCGCCCAACCACGGCCGTTATGGGCTTCGGAAAGTTTTCCGTCGATTGCGAGCGCCTTGTCGTAGCTCTCGAGCGCTTCCTGGTAAAGCTCGAGGGCCGCGCTCGCGTTACCGAGATTAGACAAAGCCAAGGCGTAGTTGGGTCGCAAGGCGAGGGCCTTTCGATAGCTCTCGCGGGCCTCATTGTGACGTTTTAGCCCGTTGAGCGCGACGCCCAGGCTCACATGAGCTTCGGCAGATCGCGGATCCACGGCAACCGCTCGGCTCAGCAGAACTTGCGCTTGCCGATAGTTTTTGGCCTCAGACTCCAGGGCGCCCAGCAAATGCAGCGCGATGAATTGGTTGGGCGCGAGCTCCAGGAGTTCGCGATAGGCCGCCTTTGCCTCGCGCAGAAGTCCTGCCTTATGCAGCTGGAGGGCGCGCGCGAGCAACGGCGTCACCTCAGCTTTCTGCCGTTTCTGAAGCCGGGCATTCTGAAATGCCCGCTGGCCGACGCTGTCGCTCATGAATCAATTCCACCCGAATCTCCCGACGAGATTAACATGGAAGGATTGTTCGGATTGCGCTGCGCCCCATCGGAGCGACGAGGACGCCAGCCTCACACAAGCTTCACGTCAGCACCCCCACCACCGCTCCCATCAGACACGTCGTCAGCGTCCCCGACACGATCGACTTTAGCCCGAGCGCGTTGATTTCCTCGCGCCGTTCCGGCGCCATCACGCCGAGACCGCCGATCATGATGCCGAGGCTGGCGAAATTGGCGAAGCCGCACATCGCATAGAGCATGATCAGGCGCGAGCGTGGATCGAGCGTGCCGGGCGGCAGCTTCGAGAAGTCGACATAGGCGATCAGCTCGTTCAGCACGGTTTTCGTGCCCATCAGGCTGCCGGCAGTGATCGCCTGGTCCCACGGCAATCCCATCAGCCAGCACACCGGCGCCATCATGAGGCCGAGCAGGCGCTGCAACGAGATCGCGGCGCCGCCGAAATCAGGCAGCAGGCCGAGGATTGCATTGACGAGGTAGACCAGCGCCACCAGCACCAGCAGCATGGCGACGATGTTGATCAGCAGCTCGATCCCCGCGCCGGTCCCTTTCACGATCGCATCCATCGTGCCGGAGACTTCCATGTCGGGATCTTCCAGTGCGCCGCCGGTGCGCTTGTCGGATGTCTCGGGCACCATGATGAGGCTGACCAGGATCGCGGCCGGCGCGCCCAGCACCGAGGCGATGACGAAATGCGCCGCTGCGTCGGGAATGAGGGGAGCAAGGAGCGTCGCATACAGCACAAGCACCGTGCCGGCGATGCCAGCCATGCCGCCGGTCATTACCAGGAATAACTCGCTGCGGGTCATCTGCACGAGATAAGGCCGCACGAACAGCGGCGCCTCGACCATGCCGAGAAAGATGTTGGCCGCGGTCGAGAGTCCGACCGCGCCGCCGACGCCGAGCGTCCGCTCCAGCAGCCAGGCCATGCCGCGCACGATCGGCGGCAGCACGCGCCAATAGAACAAGAGCGTCGTCAGCACGCTCATGACCAGCACGATTGGCAGCGCCTGGAACGCCAGGACGAAATCGGCACCCGGTGCTTTCAGGTCGAAGGGCAGGGGACCGCCGCCGACATAGCCGAACACGAAGGAGGAGCCGGCGCGCGAGGCCGCCGAGATCGCGCCCACGGCGTCGTTGATGGTACCGAAGGCGCGCGCGACGACGGGCACCTTCAGAAGAACGATCGCGGTGACGAAGGTGGCGACGAGGCCGATTGCCGCCTGGCGCAGCGAGGCCGCGCGGCGATTCTCGCTCAGTGCCAGGGCGATCAACAGCAATGCGAAAACGCCGAGTGCCGATTGCAGCCGCAGCATGATGCCCCCAAACCCCGATGATTATGGCCACCCCTGCGTTGCAAACGCAATGCCGGGAGATTGGCGGGGCGTCACGCTGTTGACAAGCAGGTCCGCGTCAGCCACGCGGAGCACGTCGACATCAGGAGCCGGATAGTCCGAGCGTGACCGAAGAGGCGATGCCAGACCAGCCAATATCGGGAAACCCGCCGGTCAGTGCCCGCGCGCTCCTCTCCCATCGCGCCTTCCTGTTCTTCCTGCTCTCGCGCAGCCTGTCGCGTTTTTCCAGCCAGATCGCGGCGGTCGCGATCGGCTGGCAGATCTACGACCTCACCGGCTCGGCCTTCGACCTCGGCATGGTCGGTCTCGTGCAGTTCTTACCCACGGCGCTGCTGGTGTTCGTCGCCGGCCATGCCGCCGACCGCTACGAGCGCGAGCGCGTGGTTCAGCTCTGCCAGTTGGTGGAGGCGGCGACCGCACTCTATCTCGGCGTCATCACCTATTTCGGCTTGGTCAGCGAAGTTCAGATTTTCGTGGCAACCTTCGTGCTCGGTATTGCCGGAGCCTTCGAAAGTCCGACCACTGCCGCGCTGCTGCCGGCGATTGCGCCGCAGGGCTCGCTCCAGCGCGCCACCGCTGTCTCCAGTGGTGCGGCGCAGGTCGCGACCATTACAGGGCCGGCGCTCGGCGGTTTTGCCTACGCGGTCGCGCCGCATCTTGCCTACACAGTGATGGTGCTGTTCTGGATCCTTGGGATGATCCTGACCGGCTTCATCCGGCCGCGACCGCAGGCCATCGCCAAGGATATGGCGGGCGCCGACAATATCTTTGCCGGCGTGCGCTTCATCCGCAGCAATCCGGCGATCTTGGGCACCATCTCGCTCGATCTGTTCGCGGTGCTGTTCGGCGGCGTCACGGCGCTGCTGCCGATCTATGCCCGAGATATCCTCCAGACCGGCCCGATGGGGCTCGGGATCCTGCGCGCTGCGCCCGCGGTCGGCGCGCTGCTGATGACCCTGGTGCTGGCCCGTCACGCCATTTCGCGGCATGTGGGCCTGCGCATGTTTCAGGCGGTGATCGTGTTCGGCGTCGCAACGATCGTGTTCGCGCTGTCGTCCTGGATGTGGCTGTCGGTGCTCGCGCTCGCCGTTCTCGGCGCGGCCGATACGATCAGCGTCGTGATCCGCTTCTCGCTGGTGCAGCTCGCGACCCCCGACGAGATGCGCGGCCGGGTCGGTGCGGTGAACTTCCTCTTCATCAATGCCTCCAACCAGCTCGGCCAGTTCGAGAGCGGGGTTGCCGCCGCACTGTTCGGCGCCATGCCGGCAGCCGTGCTGGGCGGCGTCTGCACGGTCGCGGTGGCGCTGTTGTGGATGAAGCTGTTTCCGAGCCTGCGGCAGGTGGAGAGGCTGGAGTAGGAGCAGCAATCCAGAATCTTGCCGCGGTGGTAGTCTGGATTGCTTCGCTGCGCTCGCAATGACGATTGTTGAAGCAGTGGTGAGATTTAGCCGACCTCGCGTCCGCTTGCAGAGCGAGGTCGCAACCCCATGCCGCCTACTGTGCATGGGGTTGTTTTCGCGTTTTTGATTCAGCCCCGTCCCACGAACGGCATCTTGGTGGCCATGACGGTCATGGTCAGCACGTTGGCATCGAGCGGCAGGCCGGCCATGTAGGCGACGGCATCGCCGACCGCTTTCGCATCCATGCGCGGCTCCTGCTTCGACGTGCCGTCGGGCTGCAGCACGCCGGGACCGTTGACCATGCGGTCGGTCATGGGCGTTGCGGCATTGCCGATGTCGACCTGGCCGACCGCGATGTCGTACATGCGGCCGTCGAGGTTGGACGCCTTGGTGAGGCCGGTGATGGCGTGCTTGGTCGAGGTGTAGGCCGCCGAGAACGGCCGCGGCGCATGCGCCGAGATCGAGCCGTTGTTGATGATGCGGCCGCCGCGCGGGCTCTGCTCCTTCATGATGCGGAAGGCGTGCTGGGTGCACAGGAACGGGCCGGTGAGGTTGGTGTTCACCACCGCCTGCCACTGTTCGAGGCTGAGATCCTCGAAATTCACTGGCGGTGCGCCCATGCCGGCATTGTTGAAGAGCACGTCGAGCCGGCCATAGGTGGCCTTCACCTTGTCGAACAGCGCGGCGATCGAGTCCGGCTTGGTCATGTCGGCGGTGACGCAGAGGCTCTTTCCGGCGGGGCCGAGCTTGGCCGTCTCCTCGAGCATGTCCGGCCGGCGCCCGACGAGTACCACGGTGAAGCCTGTGTTCATCAGCGCAAGCGACGCCGCGCGCCCGACTCCAGTGCCGGCGCCCGTCACCACTGCGATCTTTTTCGCTTCACTCATCGTTTCCTGCCTTTTCTCTTGAGTTGTCAGGTTTTGGATTCTTTTTCGTTCTTGTAGGGCGGCCGCGGAATGTTCTGATGCGCGGCGCGCAAGGCCGCCGACCAGCGCGAGCGCAAATCGTGGAAATAGGGCTCCCCCGCCTCGATGCGGTGGTTGAGATCGGCCTCGCAGGCGTCGGCGCGCACCACCAGCACGTCGATCGGTAGGCCGACGCCGAGATTCGAGCGCATGGTCGAATCCATCGAGATCAGCCCCGTCTTCAGCGCCTCGTAGAGCTCGACGTCGTAATGCATGGCGCGGTCGAGCACCGGCTTGCCGTATTTGTGCTCGCCGATCTGCAAATAGGGTGTGTCGGTGGTGCATTCGATGAAATTGCCGGCGGTGTAGACCATGAACAGGCGCATGCGCGCGCCGCTGATCTGGCCGCCGAACAGGAAGGACACGTCGAACGACACGTCCTCTGATTTGAGCGCCGGCCCTTCGGTCGTGTGCACGGCCCGGATCGCCCGGCCGATGCGCTGGGCGGCCTGGAACATGGTCGGCGCGTTCATCAGCGTCTCGATCTCACCCGTGTTGGGGTCTTCGAGGCCCTCGGTCAGCGTCGAGAGCACCGACTGGCTGATCGCGAGGTTGCCGGCGCTGGCGATCGCCATGATGCGGTCGCCGGGCTTGGAGAAGATGTGGAGCTTGCGGAAGGTCGAGACGTTGTCGAGGCCGGCATTGGTGCGGGTGTCGGCGATCATCACCAGACCGTCCCGAACCAGAATTCCGCAACAATAGGTCATTTCCTGTCCCCGAACGCGTTTGCGCGGAATTACTAGCCAATTTCAAGGGCCGCTCCAACCCCCGATTGCCGCGGGGCGGCAGGGTGGAAACCGGCCGTGGCTGAGGGGCGCGCGCTGCGCGGCTCAGCTCTGCCGCTGGGACTGCGATTGCGACTGTCCGCCGCGGCCGGCTTGCTCGACCTTGACCGCCACCGAAAGCGTCTCCGCGCCGCCGCCATAGCGGGTGCCGCGCACGGGGGCTGCGCCGAGATAATCGAGCCCGATCGCGACGCGGACATGGGCGTCGGTGGCGCAGATGCTGTTGGCAGGGTCGAAGCCGACCCAGCCGAGGCCGTCGACATAGGCCTCCGCCCAGGCATGGCCCGCGTCCTGATGCACCGTGCCGTCGGAGCGCAGGAAGTGGCCGGAGACGAAGCGCGCCGGCACGCCGCCGCTGCGGGCGCAGGCGATGAAGATGTGCGCGTAATCCTGGCAGACGCCGCGCTTGAGCGTGAACGCTTCCGCCGCCGACGTGCCGCTGTTGGTCGGGTCCTCGTCGAAGGTCATGTGATCGCTGATTTGCGTCATCAGCGTGTGCAGGAAGCCGAGCGTGTCGCTCTCGGCCTCGCTGCGCAGCTGGCGCGCGACCGCATTCATCGCCGGATTGACCGTGGTGAGGTCGGTGGCGCGCAAGAACATGCCGGCCGGAAAGCGCTCGTCGGCGCCGCGAAGAACGCCGCCGGTGTCGTGGGTCTCGATCAGGCCCTCGGCGGTGATCTTGATATCGCCGACGGGTCCGCAGGACAGCACATGGGTGACGTTGCCGAACGCGTCCTCGTGGGTGTCGAGCTTGGTGTCGGTCGACACGTCGATCTGCCACTCCGCCACATATTGCCCGTCATGGCTGCCGGGCGTCATGCGCAGGATCTGGATCACGCTCGTGGCCTGCGGCTCGTAGCGATAGGTCGTGGTGTGCAGGATTCGCAGGCGCATGGGGGACCGTGATTTCTAGGTGGTCATTCCGGGGCGATGCGTCAGCATCGAACCCGGAATCTCGAGATTCCGGGTCTGGTCCTACGGACCATCCCGGAATGACAGAAGATCAGATCAAATACTGCTTCGTGATGATTTCGCCCAGCCTGGAATTGTCCGAGATGAATTCCTGAATGAATTCATGCACGCCATGCTGGAAAATGTCGTTCATATTGCTGTGTTCCAGCCGGTTGCGGATGCCGCGGGCATGGCGCTGGGCCGGGCCCTGGCGGCCATAGGCGACCCCGATCTGATCGAGATTGCGCACCAGATTGCCGTAGCAGCTTGCGAGCGAACGCGGCAACGAATCGTTGAGGATGAGCAAATCCGCGATCAGCCAGGGTTTCAGCGTCTCGCGATAGACCCAGTGATAGGCCGTCAGCGCCGAGACCGACCGCAGGATCGAGGTCCACTGGTAGAAATCGAGCGGGCCGCCGACATGCTCCTCCTCGGGCAGCAGCACATGGTATTTCACGTCGAGAATACGCGCGGTGTTGTCGGCGCGTTCGAGATGCAGGCCCATCCGCGAGAACCAGTAGGCGTCGTTGCGCAACATGGTCCGGTAGGCCGAGCCGTCGAAGCGCAACGAGGTCTCCTGCACGAAGCGCAGGAATTTCGCGAGTTCCTCGCGCGTGGAGGTCCCTCTGCTCCAGACCTCCTGCAATTCGATCCAGGCCGAGTTGATGGTGTCCCACATCTCGCTCGTCAGTGCCGTGCGCACCGAGCGCGCATTCAGCCGCGCCGCCTCGATGCAATTCCTGATCGACGACGGATTATCCGCCGAGAACGAGAGATAGTCGACGACGTTGCGCTCGTTGGCTTCTTCATACTGCTGATAGAAGCTGGCGGCGACGCCGGCGGTCAAAAGCGCCGAGTCCCATTCGTTGGTCTTGCCGATATAGGCGGCGGGAAGCGCGGTGACGCGCAGCGTCGCATCGATGGTGCGCGCGAGATACTCGGCCCGTTCGACGTAGCGGGCGAGCCAATAGAGGTTTTCGGCGGTACGCGACAGCATCTCTCTACTCGTCCAGGATCCAGGTATCTTTGGTACCGCCGCCCTGGCTCGAATTCACCACCAGGGAGCCTTCCTTCAGGGCAACGCGTGTCAACCCGCCGGGCACGATCGTGGTGCTCTTGCTTCCTGTGAGCACGAACGGCCGCAGGTCCACGTGGCGCGGCGCGAGGCCGGATGCCGTGCATGTCGGGCAGGTCGAGAGCGCCAGCGTCGGCTGCGCAATGAAGCCTTCGGGCTCGCGCTTGAGCTTTTCGCGGAAGGCCTCGATCGTCGCCTTGGTCGCGGCAGGACCGATCAGCATGCCGTAGCCGCCGGAGCCGTGCACCTCCTTCACGACGAGTTCGCTCAAATTATCCAGCACATAGGCCAGATCCTTCGGCTCGCGGCAGCGCCAGGTCTGCACGTTCTTCAGAATCGGCTCCTCGCCGAGGTAGAATTTTACGATGTCCGGCATGTAGGAGTAGATCGCCTTGTCGTCGGCGATGCCGGTGCCGACGGCGTTGGCGAGCGTGATGTTGCCTGCCGCATAGGCCGACATCAGCCCGGGCACGCCGAGCGCGGAATCGGGGCGGAAGGTGAGGGGATCGAGGTAGTCGTCGTCGACGCGGCGGTAGATCACGTCGACCCGTTTCACGCCCTCGGTCGTGCGCATGAACACTTCGTTGTTCTTGACGATGAGGTCGCGGCCCTCGACCAGCTCGATACCGAGCTTGTCGGCGAGGAAGGAGTGCTCGTAATAGGCCGAGTTGTAGACGCCCGGCGTGAGCAACGCGACGGTCGGCTCGCCGGAGGCGCTTTGCGGCGCCACAGAGCGAAGAGCGGACAGCAACTCGTCCGGATAGCGTTCGACCGGCGCCACCCTGTGGCGGGCGAACAGGTCCGGAAACAACCGCATCATGATCTCGCGGTTTTCCAGCATGTAGGACACGCCGGAGGGCGTGCGCGCATTGTCCTCCAGCACGATGAAGTCCTCGGAATCGACCCGGACGATGTCGATGCCGGCGATGTGCACGTAGACGTCGTGCGGCACCTGCTGGCCATTCATTTCGGGACGGAAAACCGGGTTCTGAAAGATGAGGTCGTCGGGTACGATCTCGGCGCGGAGGATGTCGCGGCCGTGATAGATGTCGCGCAAGAACATGTTGAGCGCGCGCACGCGCTGCTTCAGGCCCTTCTCCAGCAGCGCCCATTCCTTGCCGGACATGATCCGCGGAATCACGTCGAAGGGAATCAGGCGCTCCGTGGACTCGGAGTCCCCGTAGACCGCGAAGGTAATGCCGATGCGGCGGAAGAGGAGCTCGGCCTCCTGGCGGCGATATTCGAGCGCCTCGGGAGGCGTCTCCTTGAGCCAGCGCGCCAGCTCCTGATAGGCGGGGCGAAGGTCCCCACCGGGAATGTTCATTTCATCAAACGCGACTGCCATAGATCCCGACTTGTCTCCGCAAGGCGTTGCGCCATTCGACAGGTCGCCAGGCCTTGGTGAAGACCGCAACGTCCTGGCCATGCGGCAAGAGTGCATGACTTTCATGCGGTAGCAAGGGCCGGGCCAGCGCGATAAGCATGGGGAGAGGACATTTGCCGGGGATGGCCGGCGGCTTGCCTGAAAAAATGGCTGAGGACTGCTTATTTCGGCAGCAAAACCGCGTGACTTCAACGCGTTACCTCGGCAAAGTCGGGCCGATAGGTGAGGGACTTGAGGTATGAGCGAGATCGTCACGGCGGGCATTCTGGTCATTGGGGATGAAATCCTGTCCGGCCGGACCAAGGACAAGAACATCGGCTTCATCGCCGAATACCTGACCAATATCGGCATCGACCTGAAGGAGGTCCGGGTCGTCTCCGACGACGAGCCCGACATCATTGCGGCGTTGGATGCACTGCGGCATCGCTACACCTATGTCTTCACCACAGGCGGCATCGGGCCGACCCATGACGACATCACCGCTGACAGCGTCGCCAAGGCGTTCGGCGTCGGCATCGACCATCACCCGGAGGTGGTCGCCCGTTTCCGCGAGCGCTGGAGCGAGCAGGACCTCAACGAGGCCCGCCTGCGCATGGCCCGCATTCCCGATGGTGCCGAGCTGATCCAGAGCGCGACCATCCTCGCGCCGGGCTTCAAGATCGGCAATGTCATCGTCATGGCGGGCGTGCCCTCGATCATGCAGGCGATGATGGACATCGTCTCGCCCAAGCTGAAATCGGGCGTGCGCATGCTTTCCGAATCGGTCCGCGCCAATGCGCGGGAGGGCGACATCGGCGGCCCGCTGCGGGCGATTGCCGCTCAACATCCCGACACCATCATCGGCAGCTATCCCTTCATGGATGAAGAGCAGAAGCCGAACACCAATCTGGTGGTGCGCTCGCGCGATGCGGACAAGCTCGCAGCCGCAGTGGCGGCGGTGAAGGAAATGCTGGCGGGATTGAACATCACCCGCTAGCAACCTAGCTGCCGGCAGGCGAAGCAGGAGACGAGGATGGCTGGTGAAGCACCGGAACTAAGTGCGGAAGAACGGGCGGGCCGCCCCTTTCCGGTCTCGTGGGACCAGTTCCACCGGGATTGCCGGGCACTGACCTGGCGGCTCAATGAGGTTGGTCCGTTTCATGCGGTGATCGCGATCACCCGCGGCGGCCTTGTGCCGGCGGCGATCGTGGCGCGCGAGCTCGGCGTGCGCGTGATCGATACGGTCTGCATCGCCAGCTACGACCACGACAAGCAGGGCGACCTCAAAGTGCTGAAGGGCATTTCCGAAGACGTGATGAAGCTTGGCGGCGGCACCGGCAAGGGGCTCCTGATCGTCGACGACCTCGTCGACACCGGCAAGACCGGCAAGCTGGTGCGTGCGATGATGCCCGACGCGCATTTCGCAACCGTCTACGCCAAGCCGAAGGGACGTCCGCTGGTCGACACCTTCATCACGGAAGTCTCGCAGGACACCTGGATCTTCTTCCCCTGGGACACCGCGCTGTCCTATCACCCGCCGCTTCGCGACGGGGCGGCGTAATCATCGCCGTCATTGCGAGCGCAGCGAAGCAATCCAGAAATGTGTCCGCGGAAACAGTCTGGATTGCTTCGTCGCTTCGCTCCGCGCAATGACGGGCGGAGGCGACCATGCCCCTGCAAAACCGCGTCACGCCGACTGGCGAGATCATTGCCACGCCGCACCGCGGCCTGTTCACCGGCAACCGCGGCATCATCCATGATCCCGCGACGAAGACGCTGTTGAAAAAGCGCTGGTCGTCGCCGGCCTGGATCACCTGCCTGTGCGAATTCCGCGGTTGGCGCCGGCCCGTGATGGCACGGCGGAGCTGGACCGAGCTGTTCTTCCTTGACGAGGCCACCGCCTTTGCCGCGGGACACCGTCCCTGCTTCTTCTGCCGCCGCGATGATGCGAAGCGCTTTCGCGCAGCATGGGAGATGGGCAACGATGCCCGCGGCACCAGCGCCAAGGCGATGGATGCCGTACTGCATCGGGAACGACTCGATCGTGGCAAGAAGCGGCTGCACGCGCTGCCGATGCCGCTCGCGGAATTGCCGGCCGGCGCGATGGTGCAACAGGGCGACGACTGCTTCCTCATCGCGCAGGGCAAGGCGCTGCTGTGGTCATCCGCGGGTTACGCCCCGCATTCGAGCGCCCTCGATCATCCGATGTTGCTGACGCCGCCTTCCACGCTGCGCGCGATCATCGCTGGATATCAACCTGTGCTGCATCCGACCGCGCGCAGCTAGCGCAGCGGCTTACCGTTTTCATCCACTGTCGTCCGCGCATCGCGCAACGCCCATTCGCGGATCACTTGGCGGCACCGTGTCAGCTCGGCTTCGCTCGCAACATTCGCATCCTTCGACGCACGCTCCACGATGGCTTTGCAATTGAGCAGCACGGAACGATCCTCCGCATGCGCAGGCAGCGCGAACGCTGCAAGCGCTGCAATGGTGAACGTCAGACGGACCACCGCCTCAACCCAGCTTCTCGCGGGCCAGCGCGGCACCGGCGCCGAGCGCCATCAGCTTGGCTTCGGCGATCTCGCGCCGCATCGGCGCCATGCCGCAATTGGTAGTGGCGATGATGTTGCTCTTGGGCACGAATTTCGAAACGGCGTCGATCACCTGCACGACATCCTCGGCGGTCTCGACCGTGTCGCTCGCGACGTCGATCACGCCAGCCTGCACGATCTTGGTCTTGAGCAGGGCGAGCAGGTCGAGCGGCACCTTCGAGTTGCGGCATTCGATCGCGACCTGCTGGATCGGGCTGGCGTCGATCGCAGGAAAGATCTGCTCGTACTGCCGCCATTGCGCGCCGAGCGTTTCCTTCCAGTCGGTGTTGGCCTTGATGCCGTAGCCGTAGCAGATATGCACGGCGGTGGCGCAGGTCAGGCCCTGCGCGGCGCGCTCCAGCGCCTTGATGCCCCAATCGTTGACCTCGTCCATGTAGACGTTGAACGCGGGCTCGTCGAACTGCACGAGATCGACGCCGTCGGCCTGGAGCGCCTTGGCTTCCTCGTTCAGGAGTTCGGCGAACGCAAAGGCCATCTTGACGCGATCGCCATAGTAGCGATCGGCAATGGTGTCGATGATGGTCATCGGGCCGGGCAGGGTGAATTTCAGCTTCTTTCTCGTGTGCGCGCGGGCGACGCGCGCCTCGTCGGCGTGGACGCGGCTCTTCAGCCGGAGCGGGGCGACGACCTGCGGCACCATCGCCTTGTAGCGATCCTTGCGGATGCCCATCTCGACCTTGTGGGCGAAGTCGATGCCCTCGATCTTCTCCAGGAAACCGTGGACGAAATGCTGCCGGGCCTGCTCGCCCTCGGTGACGATGTCGATGCCGGCATCCTCCTGGACTTTGACGGCAAGCATCGTCGCATCGCGCTTGGCGCGGACGAGCTCCTCGCCCTGCGACTTCCAGGGCGCCCAGAGCATGTTGGGTTCGGCGAGCCATTCCGGCTTCGGCAAGGAGCCGGCGATCGTGGTTGGAAACAGCATGGCGGCCCTCACGGCGGGTTATGATTGCGCCCCTTCCTGCCATGTCTTAACGTCGAGGTACAGAACAACAAAAGTCGCCTCGAAACCGGCGGCGCCGGACGGGAAACGCCATGATCGAATTCTTTTTCGACTGTTCCAGCCCCTGGACCTATCTCGCCTTCCACAACATCCAGCCGCTGGCCAGGGAGGTTGGCGTGGAGATCATCTGGCGGCCGATCCTGGTGGGCGGCATCTTCAATACGGTCAACCCAAGTGTCTATGCGCAGCGTGAGACACCGGTGCCGCTGAAGGCACGCTACATGAAAAAGGACCTTGCCGACTGGTCCCGCTCGGCCGGTCTCGCGATCAAGATGCCGCCGACGGTGTTTCCGGTAAACAGCGTGAAGGCGATGCGCGGCTGCATCTGGCTCGGGCAGGAAACGGTGCCTTTCGCCACGGCGGTGTTCGAGACCTATTGGGGCGAGGACAAGGACATCTCGCAGGACGCAGTGCTCGCCGAGATCTGCAGGAAGGTGGGCCTCGACGAGCAGAAATTCTTTGCGGGCATTTCGGGGCAGGGGATTAAGGATCAGCTCAAGGCCAACACCGAAGAGGTCGTCGCCCGCGGCGGTTTTGGGTCGCCGACGATCTTCGTCGGCAAGACCGACATGTATTTCGGCAATGACCGCCTGCCGTTGATCCGCGAGGCTCTGCTGCGCAAGGCGAGCGCGGCCTGATGGTGCGGGCTGTCGTCTGCCGCGCGCTCGGCGCGCCCGAAAAATTGCAGCTTGAAGCGTTTCCGTCGCGCGCCCTGAAGCCGGGCGAAGTGCGCGTCGCGATCCGTGCCGGCGGCTTGAATTTCCCCGACGTGCTGATGGCGGCCGGCGAATACCAGCTCAAGCCGGAGCTGCCGTTTACGCCGGGGATGGAGGCAGCCGGCGACGTGACCGAGGTTGGCGCAGAGGCGAGAGGCGTCGCCGTCGGCGACAAGGTCATCGTCAAGATGCGGCACGGCGCCTTCGCCGATGAAGCGGTGGTGATGCCGACGCAGCTCACGCCGATGCCATCGACGTTCGACTATGCGGAAGCTGCGACCTATCTCGCCGGGCACGGCACCGCCTATCACGCGCTGATCGACCGCGGCCGGGTGGTGCCGGGCGAGGTGCTGCTGGTGCATGGCGCCGGTGGGGGCGTGGGCCTTGCTGCCGTGGAGATCGGCAAGATGTTGGGCGCGACCGTGATCGCGACGGCGTCCAGCGACGAAAAGCTCGCGATCGCCAAGGCGCGCGGCGCCGATCATCTCGTGCGCTACGACCGCGAGCCGTTTCGTGACGCTGTCAAGCGCATCACCGACGGTCGCGGTGCCGACGTCGTGTTCGATCCCGTCGGCGGCGAAGTGTTCGAGAATTCGATGCGTTGCATCGCCTGGGGCGCGCGGCTGCTGGTGATCGGCTTCACCGGCGGCATCGGCTCGGCCAAGACCAATCTCTTGCTGATCAAGGGTGCGAGCGTGCTCGGCGTGCGCGCGGGCGAGGCGGTACGGAAAAATCCCGCGCTCGGTGAGGTGCGGCTGAAGGCGCTGCTCCAATGGGCAGAGGAGGGCAAGCTGCGGCCCAACGTCTCGCACCGCCTGCCGCTGGAGGAGGTTGCAAAGGCGATGCGGCTGCTGATCGACCGCAAGGCGATTGGGCGGGTCGCGCTGGTGATGGAGTGACCCCTATCACCGTCATTCCGGGGCGCCCGTAGGGCGAACCCGGAATCTCGAGATTCTCAGGTGCGCAAGTGCGCACCAGAGTTCTCGCTTTGCGAGCCCCGGAATGACGGCGAGCTACTTATACTCCCGCTCGGTCCACCACGGGAAATAATCCGGCATATCGCTCGACACCTTGTTCTTGAACTGCGCAGGGCGCTTTTCCAGGAAAGACACCACACCTTCCTTGACGTCCTCGGAGCGGCCGCGGGCATAGATGCCGCGGCTGTCGACCTTGTGCGCTTCCATCGGATCGTCGGCGCCCATCATGCGCCACATCATCTGGCGGATCAGCGCCACCGACACCGGCGCCGTCTTGGCCGCGAATTCCTTGGCGAGCGCGCGGGCCGTCGGCAGCAGATCGTCTGGGGCTACGACCTTGCTGACGAGGCGACCGGCGAGGGCTTCCTGCGCCGGGAAGACGCGGCCCGAATAGCACCATTCCAGCGCCTGCGAGATGCCGACGATGCGCGGCAGGAACCAACTCGAGGCGGCCTCGGGCACGATGCCGCGCTGGGAGAACACGAAGCCAAAGCGCGCGGCCTCGGACGCGATGCGGATGTCCATCGCGAGCTGCATGGTGACGCCGATGCCGACCGCGGGACCGTTCACCGCGGCAATCACCGGCTTCAGGCATTTGAAGATGCGCAACGTCACCTGGCCGCCGCCGTCGCGCACCTGGGAATCGCTGTAGTCGACCTTGCCGTCGGCGAAGCGTTTGACGGGCCCGCGCCGTGCGTCGCGATCGAAGGTGTCGGCGCCAGACGAAAGGTCTGCGCCCGCGCAAAAACCGCGACCGGCGCCTGTGACGATGATGGCGCGGACGTCGTCGTCCTTGTCGGCGGCGTCGAACGCGTCGATCAGCTCTCCTTGCATCTGCGCGTTGAAGGCGTTGAGCTTGTCGGGCCGGTTCAGCGTGATGGTGAGGATCTGCTCGGCGACCTCGTATTTGATCGTCTCATACGCCATGGTGGTTTCCTTCCTTTTCTTTGTTATTGGTTGCTACGCAGCCTGCCGTCATGCCCGGGCTTGTCCCGGGCATCCACGTACTTGCTTCGGTGCAAGCGTATAGACGTGGATGGCCGGGACAAGCCCGGCCATGACGGAGTATGTAGATTACTTCGCCGGCGGGCTGGGCCAGGGCTTCTGCGGCCCGCGCAGGCTTTCAAATGCCTTGGCCATGCCAAGCACGCCGATATCGTCGAAGCGGCGGCCGACGATCTGCACGCCGATGGGAAAACCCTTGGGGTCGAAGCCGCCGTTAATGGAGATCGCCGGATTTTCCGACATATTCCATGGCACGGTATAGGCGATGTGTTCGAACGGCTTCATGGGATCGTTGGTCGGCGAGGCCCACTCCGCCGGATAGTTCACGTTCGGCGCGGTCGGCGAGATCACATAGTCGAGCTCGCAGAACAGCTTTGATGCCGCAGCGCGGATTGCCATGGTCTGGTTGAAGCCCCTGATGACGTCGACACCCGAGAGCTTCGCGCCGGATTCGCCCCACTTGAAAATGTAGGGCAGCACCTTTGCCTGTTCGGCGGGCGTCAGCTTCGACAGATCATCCCACATCCGTGCGCGCCAAAAGTTGTCGAGGCCGTCGAGCATCTCGCGCGTGAGGATGCCGTCGACCTCGGTGACGACGGCCCCTGCGGATTCGAACGCTTTCGCCGCCTTCACCGCGACCTCGCGCACCGGCTTCTCCAGCGCCAGGCCGCAGCCCGGATCGAGCATCAGGCCGATGCGCAGCTTGCGCGGGGATTTCTCCGGCCCCTTCCAGTTGAGCGGCTCGGCGGGCAGGCTCATGCCGTCGCGGCGATCGGGCTTTGCGATCACGCTCATCATCAGCGCGCAATCGTCGACTGTGCGGGTCATGGGACCGGCGACGCGGCCGACGTAGGTGGGATCGATCGGCACGCGGCCAAAGCTCGGTTTCAACCCGACAAGGCCGCACCAGCCCGCGGGCAGCCGGACCGAGCCGCCGATATCGGTCCCCAGATGCAGCGGACCATAGCCGGCCGCAGCCGCAGCGCCCGCGCCGGCGCTGGAGCCGCCGGGATTCTTGGAGAGGTCCCAGGGATTGCGCGCGAGCGCATGAAAGCTGGAGAGCCCCGAGGACAGCATGCCGTAATCGGGCATGGTGGTCTTGGCGAAGATGATCGCACCGACCTCGCGCAGGCGCGCGGCCGGTGGTGCGTCCTTCTCGGCCGGCACGAGCTTGACGCTGGCCGCGCCCAGCGGCACCGGCACGCCCTTGGTCGCGATATTGTCCTTCACCGTCACCGGCACGCCGTCGAGCGCGCCGGACGGCTCGCCCCCGGACCAGCGTGCGGTCGAGGCCTTCGCGGCCTCGCGCGCACCGTCGGGATCAAATGCATAAAGCGCCTTGAGGTGCGGCTCCCACGCGGCGACGTGCGCGAGTACGTCTTCCAGCACCTCGCTCGGCGAGAACTGCTTGGCGCGATAGCCCGCGATCAGGTCGACCGCGGAGAGATCGTGCAGCGAGGTGACTTCCTCTTCGACACCCTTTTTATGCATGGGCACCCACCGGCATACGGGTCTCGATGATCCGGGCGAACATGCTGGCACCGATCGGCAGGATCTTGTCGTCGAGCACGAAGCCGGGATTGTGCACGGGTACCGAGCCGTCATGGCCGACCCAGAAATAGGCGCCGGGAATGGTTTGCAGCATGTCGGCAAAATCCTCGCTGCCCATCTTCGGCTGGGCGCGGGTGATCACGTTGGCGGGGTTGACGATTGTGCGCGCGACCTCCTCGACCACCTTGGACTGCTCGACCTGGTTGACCAGCACATCGAAGGTGTCGCGGATGTCGACGTCGATCACGCATTGATAGGCGCTCGCGATGCCGGCGCAGATCGTGCGGATGCGTTCGCTGATCAGGGTGCGGACTTCTTTCGAGAAGGTGCGGATGGTGCCGCAGAGATGCGCGTCGCCGGGGATGACGTTGTAGGCGGAACCGGCGTGGATCTGGGTGATCGAGACGACGGCGGCCTGCAGCGGCTCGACGTTGCGGCTGACAATGGTCTGGATCGCCTGCGCCAGCGTGGTCGCGATGATCACGGCGTCCTTGGAGCGTTCGGGCATCGCGCCGTGCGCGCCATAGCCGGTGATGCGGAGATCGAAGAAGTCGGCGCTGGCCATCGCAGGGCCGGGCAGGATCGCGATCTCGCCGTGGTTGAGGTCGGGCGCGTTGTGCAGGCCGTAAAGCTCGTCGCACGGAAATTTCTCAAACAGCCCGTCCTTGATCATGGCGCGGGCGCCGCCGAGGCCTTCCTCGGCCGGCTGGAAGATCAGGTGTACTGTACCGTCGAAGTTTTTGGTCTCGGCCAGGTAGCGCGCGGTTCCGAGCAGCATGGTGGTGTGGCCGTCATGGCCACAGCCGTGGAAACGGCCCGGGATTTTCGAGCTCCATTTCAGATTGGTGTTCTCCTCCATCGGCAGCGCGTCCATGTCGGCGCGAAGCCCGATACGCTTGCCGCCCGAACCCTTGCCCTTGATGACGCCGATCACGCCGGTGCCGCCGAGACCGCGATGCACCTCGATACCCCAGCTCTTCAGCTTGTCCGCGACGATTCCGGAGGTGCGCACTTCCTCGAACCCGATTTCCGGATGGGCGTGAAGGTCGCGCCTGATAGCTGTGAGTTCGTCGGCATAGCCGTCGATGCGGTCGATCGTGGGCATGTGTTCTGTCCAGTTAGCGTGAGGAGGGAGTGAAAACCGGGCCGTTCGGCTTGATGCGGATGCCCGGCCGTAGGCGCGTCCATGGCAGCGTGGCTGTGTCGGCGGGCATCGCGCCGGGGGCGGCGCAGATCATCAGCTTTTCCGCGATCGGCTCGAAATCGGCGCGGAAGTGCACCGAGCTCTTGTTGACCAGAATCTTCTCTTCGGTCGGTTCGATGCCGACATAGCGGTACATCGCCTGGTCGGCGAGTTGCGCCTTGTGCGAGGAGACGACGATTCGGACATCGCCGATCCGCAGGCAGGCGGAGGGGCCCATCTCCATCTCTCGGCCGCCATAATAAGGCCCGGGCGCGATGAAGCGGCCGTCGGAGAGCTTTTCGACCACGAAGGTTTCGCGATAGGGCTCGTCGCCGGGAATGCCGGACTTGCCGCCGAGCGACAGCGAGACGGTCGCCCCGACGCCGGCTTCATGCGCGGCTTTCGCCGATGCCGGATCGTAGATCGCGCCGGTCGCAGCACTCGCCTTGTTGCGCACCAGCGCGCGCAGCATGCCCGTCGTGTCGGAATCGCCGCCGGCGCCGGGATTGTCCTGGGTGTCGGCGATGATGATCGGCTTGCTCGCGCCCTTCGAGAGTTCCATCGCGTGACGCACGCCGTCATCGGGTGACCAGATCTTGCCGTCGAAATCGTCCTCGTGGCTCTCGATCAGCTTCACGATCGCATCCGCCGCGCGGTCGGCATCGGCTTGCGTCTTGCCATAGGCGAACACGCTCGGCCCGCAATCGCGAAAATCGGCGGCGGGGAAGCCGGGCGCGAAGGACAGCGTCGGAACCGCGTCGCTCTCCAGCGCGGCAAGTTTTTCGTAGATGCCCTTGGTCGGCTGGTCGTTGGTGCACTGCCAGCTGATCGGGATCAGGAACGGCAATTGCCGGAAGGCCTTTGCGAAACGCTGCTTTGTCTTCAGAAGCAATGCGAGATGTTGCGCGCAGGCGCGGCCGGTCTCGGCCATGTCGACATGGGGATAGGTGCGGTAGGCGATCAGCGCGTCCGCATGCTCCATCATCTCGGGGGTGACGTTGGCGTGGAGATCGAGGCTGGTGACCAGCGGAATGTCCTTGCCGATGACGCGTCGCACGCGCGCCAGGATATCGCCTTCGCCGTCGTCGAGATGTTCCGTGACCATGGCGCCGTGCAGATCGAGATAGACGGCGTCGATCGGGCCGGCGGCCGCGATGCCGTCGATCATCGCTTTGACAATGCGCTCGAAGGCGTCCCTGGTGACGTGCGCCGAAGGACTCGCGCCGCAGGCAATTGTCGGAACGAGTTCCCAGCCGTTGGCCTCGGCGCTGTCGACGAAACCGGCGAGACCGACATTGATGCGGCGCATCACCTTCAGCACGTCGGGACCTTGCGTCATCGCCGGCCAGCCGCCGCCGTGCTGGAAGTCCGCGAAGGTCGCCTTCGTCGGAGCGAAGGTGTTGGTCTCGTGCAGGAAGCCGCCGACGGCGATGCGTGTCATCAACTCAAGTCCAGCAATTGAAAGTGCGCGACGTTAGCCCTGTGCTTGCGGCGAGAGCAAGCCGGGAAGCAATCGCGCCGCGCATAGGGTCAAGCCATTTTGGGATTGCTGCGGATGCGTGGGTGTTGGAGCTAAAGACGCCACCACGCTCTCGGTGTCGTCCCGGCGAAGGCCGGGACCCATAACCCCAGGGAGCAGTTTGGCGAAGACTGGATGTTTGGGCTTGGCGCCGCACGCGATCGATAGATCACGCGGTATGGGTCCCGGCCTTCGCCGGGACGACAGCGGAGAGTGTTGCTACAGAGTGGCCGCCACGCCCTCCGACACCGGCCGGAAGTTCGCAAAATCCCAGCCGCGGCCTGGCGCTGCCTCGAGCAGGGCTCTGGTGTAGGCTTCCTTCGGATGCGTCAGCACTTCGGCGGCCGGACCCTGCTCGACGACGCGGCCGTGCTGCATCACCACGACCTCGTCGCAGATCTGTGCTGCGACGCGCAGATCGTGAGTGATGAACAGGATGGCGATGCCGAGCCGCTTCTGGATCTCGTCGAACAGTTCCAGCACTTGCGCCTGCACGGAGACGTCGAGGGCGGAGACCGCCTCGTCCGCCACCAGCACGTCGGGATCGAGCGCGAGCGCGCGGGCGATCGCAATGCGCTGACGCTGGCCGCCGGAGAACTGGTGCGGATAGCGCGCGACCGCATCGGCGGGCAGGCCGACCAGCTCGAGCAACTCGCGGGCACGCTTCATTGCGTCGGCATGCGACACGCCGTAATTGATCGGGCCTTCCGCGATGCTTTTGCCGACGGTGACGCGCGGGTTGAGCGAGCGGTAGGGGTCCTGGAATACGATCTGGATCTTCTTCCGATGCGGCTGCAACAGCCGCCGCGAGATGTCCGAGATCTCGCGGCCGGAGAGGCGCACGCCGCCGGAGGTCGGGTCGATCAGGCGGACGATGCAGCGCGCCACGGTCGATTTGCCTGAGCCGCTCTCGCCGACGATGCCGAGCGTGCGGCCCTTGCGCAGCGTCAGCGTGACTTTGTCGGCAGCGACGACTTCACGGCCTTTACCGAAGAACGCGCGCTCGCGGTAGACCTTGCCGTGTGCGTGGGCCTCCACCACCACGGGTTCTTTGGTCTCCGGCCGGGCCGCGCGCGGCACCAGGCTCGGCACTGCGGAGAGCAGGTTGCGGGTGTACTCCATGGTCGGATTGCGCAGGATGGAATCCAGCGTTCCGGTCTCGACCAGTCGGCCCTGCCGCATCACCGCAACGCGGTCGGCGATTTCGGCGACCACGCCCATGTCATGGGTGATGAACAGCACGGCGGTGCCGTGATCGCGCTGGAGATCGCGGATCAGGGTCAGAATCTGCTTCTGCGTTGTCACGTCGAGCGCGGTGGTTGGTTCGTCGGCGATGAGCAGCTTCGGTTCGAGCACGAGCGCCATCGCAATCATGATGCGCTGGCGTTGACCGCCGGAGAGTCGGTGAGGGTAGGAGGCAAAGATACGCTCGACTTGGGGCAGGCGGACCTGCTCCATCATGTCGAGGATGCGCTTCTTGCGCGCCTTCGCATCGAGTTTGGTGTGCGCGCGCAGGACTTCGTCGATCTGGCGGCCAACCGGCATCACCGGATTGAGTGCCGTCATCGGCTCCTGGAAGATCATCGCCATCCGGGTCGCGCGGAGTTGCCGCAGGCGGCGGTCGGTCGCGGTGAGAATCTCCTCGCCGACCAGCTTGACGCTGCCGCCGGTGGGAATCAGCGTGCCCTTCGGCAGCAGACCCATCGTGGTCAGGGAGGTCACCGACTTGCCCGAGCCGCTTTCGCCGACGAGGCACAGCGTCTCGCGCTCGTGCACCTGGATCGAGATGCGGTCGATGATGTTGGCGGCATTCGGCTTTTTGCCGACGGACACGACGAGGTTGTTGATGTCGAGGATGGGGCTGGTCATCAGGTTACTCCGTCGTCATTGCGAGGAGCGAAGCGACGAAGCAATCCAGAAATCTGTCCGCGGATGCAGACTGGATTGCTTCGCTTCGCTCGCAATGACGGAACAAGGGGCACGGCCGGCGAGACAAATCATTTGCCTTCCCGCTGCTTCATGCGCGGATCGAGTGCGTCGCGGGCGGCGTCGCCGATCAAATTGATGCTGAGGATGGCGATCGAGAGCAGCAGGCCGGGCCAGAAGATCAGCGTCGGCTTGAGCTGGAAGTACTGGCGGCCCTCGGCCATGATGTTGCCCCAGGTCGGCGTTTCCGGCGAGATGCCGGCGCCGAGGAAGGAGAGGATGGCCTCGGTGAGGATCGCGGACGCGCAGACGTAACTGCCCTGCACGATCAGAGGTGCGATCGTGTTCGGCATCAAATGCCGCCACATGATCTTTGGCAGGGATGTGCCGACCGAGATCGCCGCTTCAACATAGGGCTCTTCGCGCGCAGACAGCACGACCGAGCGCACCAGGCGTGCCACGCGCGGAACCTCGGGGATCGTGATCGCGATCAGCACGGTCCAGAGGCTGGCGCCGGACAGCGACACCACGGCGATAGCCAGCAGGATGCTCGGCATCGCCATCAGGCCGTCCATGATCCGCATCATGACGGAATCGACCAGCTTGAAGAAGCCGGAGACGAGGCCGATCGCCAACCCAATGACGATCGACATGATCGCCGAGCCGATGCCGATCAGAAGCGAAATGCGCCCGCCATACATGACGCGCGACAGCAGGTCGCGGCCATAGGCATCGGTGCCGAGCAGGAATTGCGCCGAAGAGGGCTTCAGCCGCTGCGAGGGCGCAAGCTGGATCGGATCATACGGCGCGATCAACGGCGCCAGGATTGAGATCAGCACAACCAACGCCAGGCAGATGGTCGCTGCCGCGATGATCGGCGTCGAGGTCAGGAATCCGAAGCGCGGCCGCAGCGGCGACGTGATCGGGATGGACGACTGGGGAAGGGTATCGACCGACATTTTTTGTTGTTATCCTTAGCCCTAGTACCGGATCCGGGGATCGAGCAGCGTGTAGGCGACGTCGATCAGGAGATTGACGACGACGTAGATCAACGACGTCAGCAAGATCATCGCCTGGATCACCGGATAGTCGCGCGCCAGCACCGCATCCACCGTAAGGCGGCCGATGCCGGGGATGTTGAAAACGCTTTCGGTGACGACGACCCCGGAGATCAAAAGTGCAAAGCCGGTACCGATCACCGTGATCACGGGCACGGCGGCGTTGCGCAGCGCATGGCGCATCATCACGGCGACTTCGTTGATGCCTTTTGCGCGCGCGGTGCGGACGTAATCCTCCCCGAGCACGTCGAGCATCGCCGCGCGCGTCATGCGCGCGATCAACGCGATGTAGATGAAGGACAGCGCACAGGTCGGCAGAATGATGCGCTCGAAGAACGGCCCAAAACCGTTCGAGATGCTGCGGAAGCCCTGCACCGGCACCCAGCGCAGGTCGATCGCGAAGACCTCGATCAGGATGTAGCCGACCACGAACACCGGCACCGAGAAGCCGAGCACGGACAGGCCCATCACGAAACGGTCGATCCAGGTGCCGTGCTTCCAGGCCGCGATCACGCCCAGGGGAACAGCGACGATGACGGCGAGGATGATGGTCGACAGCGCAATCGAGATCGACGGCTCGACCCGCTGGCCGATCATCTTCATCACCGGAAGGTTGGAGATGAGTGAAGTTCCGAGATCGCCATGCAGCAGCTTGTTCAGCCAGGTGATGAACTGCACGATCAGCGGCTCGTTGAGGCCCAGCGAGGTGCGGATGCGCTCGAGCCGCTCCGGCGTGGCGTTGTCGCCGGCAAGAATCGCGGCGGGATCGCCCGGGGTGAGGCGGAGCAGGAGGAAGACGAACAGCGCCACCACGCCCATCACGGGCACGGCGGCGAGAATTCGGCGAAGGAGATATCCGAGCAAGTTGGATCCCGTCAGATTAGAGTCAAATCAGAGACAGCGGCTGAGGGCTGCGTTCTGCCACCAGCCTAACATTTCAGCAATTCCCATGCCATCCGGGCCACGGTTTTTGCAGTGCGGTCACCTTGTTTTGGCGACCTGGCTCGGTTTTGGTGGCGTGGCTCGCGCCACTACTCGAGCGTCGCGAGCAGCCCCGCCATCAGCCGGCCGCGTTCGACCAGACTTTCGACCTCGATATACTCTTCGAGCGTGTGGCCGTTGCCGCCACGCACGCCCAGGCCGTCGAGAGTCGGGATGCCCATTGCGCCGGTGAAATTGCCGTCGGAGCCACCGCCGGCGCTCGCATGCGGCAGTTCTGCGCCGAGCGACTTGGCGATAACGCGTGCCTGTTCATAAAGCGCCATGGTGCCGGCGTCGGGCTCCCAGACCGGCCGTGTCACGCCGCGCGTCACCTTGAACGTGACATCATTGGTTGTACCGGAGAGCGCCAGCATCCTCTCGACGCCGCGATCGAGGTCGGCTTGGCGTTTGGCCATCGAAAGCGCTTCGCCGGTGGCGGTCGTGGCAACGCAATTGACCCATTGACCCCCATGCACGACGCCGACCGAAAACGTGCAGTCCTCGCCCGTCATCGCGTCGATGGCGAGGATTTGCCGCGCCATCTCGCGGATAGCAGAGCGGCCCGCCGACAAGGTCGCCCCAGCGTGGCTGGGCCGGCCGATCGCCTCGAGATTGAAGCGCGCGATGGCGTAACGTCCGGTGGTGACACCGTTGTCAGCGCGCCCGGGCTCGGGCACCAGCACGTATTTGTTGCGCGCGGCCTCCGCCTCGATGATATCGCGCGTGGAGGGTGTGCCGACTTCCTCGTCGGGCGTGAACAGCACGGTGATCGGCAGCGGCGTCGTGAACGAGGCGCGGGCCAGTTGGCGGATCGCTTCCAGCGAAAGATAATTGCCGCCCTTCATGTCGTAGATGCCGGGTCCGTAGCATTTGCTGCCCTCGCGGCGCCATTTCAGCTTCTCGATGGTGCCCGTGGGATGGACCGTATCCATATGTCCGGCGATCAGGATGCCCGGCTCGCCCTGCTTCGGATGCGGAAAGCGGGCGCGGATTACGCCGCCAAAGCCCTGGCGACCGGCGATGCGCTCGATCGTCGCACCCATGATCGCCATCTCCCGCGCTGCGATATCGAGCATGCGGTTCACGGCGTTCGCGTCCCAGGTCGGGCTTTCGCATTCCACCCAGCCGCGCAGACCCTGGAGCATTGCTTCGGAATCGAAGGGAAGATTGGCTGGATTCATCTCAATGTCTCTCCAATGTCTCTTGGGCTTCGGAACATGGAACGCGCATTGCATCGGCGCAGGGCAGGACAGGCGGAGAGCGTTGTAGAGCCAAACCGATCCTTGTGGAGCCCGTGCGCGCGCCGCTTGGGCTTGCAGCGAAACCGGATTGACGCGCTCGGCACTGTCTGCAAGTCTCGAAAAGATAAAGGCATTGCATGAGGTTAGTTCGCCTAAAGAACGAACCGGATGCTCAATCGATAACCTGCCTTTGAACAGTTTCACGTCAGGAGAACTTTTTATGTTTAAGTTGATGCGCCGGGGGCCTCGCGCGTTCGCCTCCAAACTTGCGCTGTCGGTCGTCGCGCTTTCGACCGCACTGGCCTCGCCGGTGCTTGCGGCCGGCAAGACCATCACGGCGGTGATGCACTCGGATCTGCGCATCATCGATCCGATCTTCACCACGGCCTACATCACGCGCGACCATGGCTACATGATCTACGACACGCTCGTGGCGCCCGATTCGAACTTCAAGATCCAGCCGCAGATGGCGGACTGGAAGATCTCCGACGACAAGCTCACCTACACGTTCACGCTGCGCGACGGCCTGAAGTGGCATGACGGTGCGCCGGTGACGGCGGAGGACTGCGTTGCCTCGCTCAAGCGCTGGGCCGCAGTCGACGGCATGGGCCAGAAACTGCTCGACTTCACCGCGAGCATCGAGGCGACCGATGCCAAGACCATCACGCTGAAGCTGAAGGAGCCCTACGGCCTCGTGCTCGACTCGATCGGCAAGCCGTCCTCCCGCGTTGCCTTCATGATGCCGAAGCGCCTCGCCGAGACGCCGCCGGACAAGCAGATCCCCGAGCAGATCGGTTCGGGTCCTTTCAAGTTCGTGCAGTCGGAATTCCAGCCAGGCGTGAAGGCGGTCTACGTCAAGAACACCGATTACGTGCCGCGCAAGGAGCCGTCGAGCTGGACCTCCGGCGGCAAGGTGGTGAAGGTCGACCGCGTCGAGTGGATCACCATGCCGGACTCGCAGACCGCGGTGAACGCGTTGCAGTCGGGCGACATCGACTTCGTGGAAAATCTGCCCTACGACATGCTCCCGTTGCTGGAAGCGAACAAGGAGATCACGATCGAGGTCTCGAACAAGTTCGGTTTCCAGACGCTCGGCCGAATGAACTTCCTTCATCCGCCGTTCGACAATGTCAAAGTGCGCCGTGCTGCCTTGCTGGCGATAAACCAGAAGGACGTTCTCGACGCGCTCGTCGGCAACGCCAAATATCAGAAGATCTGTGGTGCCTTCTTCGTGTGCGATACGCCGTTCGCGACCGAAGTCGGCGGGGAGACGCTGGTGAAGGGCAACGGCATGGCCGAAGCCAAGAAGGCGCTCGCCGAATCCGGCTATGACGGCACCCCGATCGTGATCATGGCCCCCGGCGATGTAACGACGCTGAAGGCACAGCCGATCGTTGCGGCTCAGTTGCTGCGCGAGGCCGGCTTCAAGGTCGACCTGCAAGCGACCGATTGGCAGACGGTCGTGAGCCGCCGCGCCAGCCAGAAGCCTCCGAAGGAGGGTGGCTGGAACATGTTCTTCACGAACTGGGTCGCGGCCGACGTCTCCAACCCGATCGCCAATCTCTCGATCGGCGGCCAGGGCAAGAAGGGCTGGTTCGGCTGGGCCGAGAACGCCAAGATCGAAAAGCTCAAGGACGACTTCGTTCGCGCCGCCTCGCTCGACGATCAGAAGAAGATCGCCGCTGACATCCAGAAGGAAGCCTATGAGCAGGTGATCTACATCCCGCTGGGGCAGTATCTCCTGCCGAGCGGCTGGCGCAAATCGCTGACCGGCGTGCTCGACGGTCCCGCGACCCCGTTGTTCTGGAACGTCGACAAGTCGGAGTAGGGCGAAGGCTCCTGGTCTAAAAGCGAAACGGCGCCGTGGATCCCTCCGCGGCGCCGTTTCCATGAAGCGGTACTGGCTCGACCTCTTCTAGCAGTGGCTGTCGCGCAGCTGCTCGAGCCCTTCACCTGCGAACGGCAGGCTTCTGTCCGGCTGCTGCTCAGAAACCGGTTGCCGTGGGGCGGGCCGCTCGATCTCGCGCGCGGGCTGATCGAATCTGCTCTCGTGTTCCATCTCGCCTTCCTCTCGAATGTTGCAGTACAACATCGAGAGCGCCGCGAAGTTCCTCACCCGATGGCGCGATGATGCGGCTTGAACAGCCGTCCCCTCTCCACCACCAGCACGATCGCGAGCGCGGCGAGTGACGACACGAAAAAGCCGACCGAGAACGGCAGCAGCGTGCCGTCGAAGCTTTGTCCGATCGCCATGCCGATGGCGATGCCGATCAGCGTGGTGATCGAGCCGTAGAGCGAGGACGCCGTGCCGGCGATATGGCCCTGCGGCTCCATGGCGAGCGCGGTGAAGTTCGCGACCATCATGCCGAACGAGAACATCATCAGCGCCGAAAGCACCATGAACAGGGGAAGTGGCAACGCGCCAAGGCTTTCCGTCAGCAGCATCACGCCTGCCACCGTGGTGTAGAGCGTCAGGGCGCCGTGCGAGATCACGCGCATGCCGAGGGTCCCGACGAATCTTGCGTTGAGAAAGCCGGCAATGGCGGTGCCGGCCGCGATCGCGGCGAAGGCCAGCGGAAAATAATGGCCGAGGTGATAGATGCCGACAAAAACTTGCTGAGCCAAAAATACGTAGGCGAACAGCGCGCCCATGACGCTGCCGGCTGCGAGTGCGTAGCCGAGGGTTTGGCGATGGGTCACGGTCTGCCAATAGGCCGTGAGCACGTCGGCCGGGGCAAGCGACCTGCGTTCGCTCTCGGGCAAGGTCTCCGGAAGCCGCAGCACGGACCATGCGAGCGCGAGCAGACCGTAGAGCATCAGCACGACGAAGATGCCGCGCCACGCCGTCACCAGCAGCACCGCCTGTCCGAACGAGGGCGCGATCACGGGGACCGCGATGAATATCATCATCGCAAGCGACATCACGCTCGCCATGCGGCGGCCGACGTAACAGTCGCGCACGATCGAGGTCGCGATCACGCGCGTCGCCGAGGTGCCGAAGCCCTGCAGTGCTCGCGCCAGCAGCAGCGTCTCGAACGAAGGCGCGGCAATCGCCAGCACGCTCGCCACCGCATAGACCGCCATCCCGCCGAGCAGCACCGGGCGGCGGCCGAAGCGATCCGACAACGGGCCCATGACGAACTGACCCGCGCCAAAGCCGATCAGGAAGGTCGACAGCACCAGTTGAAGATGATTGGCGTTGGGAATCTGGAAGGCTGCCCCGATATTGGGCAGCGCCGGCAGCATCATGTCCATCGCAAGCGGATTCAGCGCCATGATCGACGCGATCACGATGACGAATTCGGGAAAACCCATCGGACGGTGTCCCGAGGACACCCAATCGTCGGCATTGACGTCGGACAAGAAGCGCACCTCTGATTTGAGGCCCTTATCTATCTTCAATGCTGCGTTGCACAAGCGACGTTTCGGGATAGCTGACAGGCGGAGCAGGAGCGGACAAGATTGATGAGGTATCAGCGCTCGGGGCCGCGGCGCGCGGCGGGATCATCCGCGCAGCTCTCGTGGTGCGGGCAGCCGGGATCGAACCGGCACAGCGCTTGCGCACCGAGGGATTTTAAGTCCTCTTGTCAAGCAGTAAGTAGCTTGTTTTGCTTATGTTTTTATGTGTTGTGCTAAGCGCGTGCTAAAATTTGTGCTAAACGGCCCCTTGGGGCCTCTTTCGAGCTAGTTATCCGAGAAACGCTGAAACGGTCAGCACAACTTCTTGGCCGTCTCTTGGACCTGACTCTAAGCTGTGAGCCTTACCAGATTCTTGAGGTGCCAACGGAGACGAGACGAGCGATGCGATCAGTTCCTAGCTCAGATTGGGATGTGACCAATCTTTTCGGTGCGGATCGCCGCAAGCGTCTGCTGGAAGAGGTTTCAAGCGACGCCCTGATTGCCCAGCTCTCCATTGCCACGGAAACGGCTCTGGCGGTTAAGCAGGTAGAATTCCAGTGGCAACCGGCTGAAGACAAGGAAGCGCCACCGGATACTTACCGTATCGTTAGCCAGATTCCGTTGTCAGAGCACCTCTTCGATCAGCTGTTCAACGGCCGCTGTGGCTATCGCGCGCAATATTACCTGAGCCCAGAAGAAGGCGAGGCCTTCAATCGGCGTATCATTGATGTCCTTGAACAGATGCTGCTTGCGCCGGCCTCCGCGAGGCTTGGAATCCCTCGGGCTCTGCTCCAACGGTCCTTCAAGGGCAACTATTCGAAAATCTGGGCATTCGACGAGACGCGGGTTTTTGATGAGGCGGCGCCTGGCATGCTGATGCCTCCCAGGTGGAGGTCGTATGCCGGCCGTGGCACCCGCCTCCCGATCGCCAGTCATCTGGACGTCAAAGGCACCTTCATTCAGCCGAGCGGGATGGACTGGGTAGACCCGCTCAAACTCACGCGCGCGACCGATCTTCATGAGCGCGGCTACACCTAGCCACTCGTGGGGCGAAATCCGCAGCTGATGCGACGGCACCTATGCCGAGACTGCGGCGTAGGTGATGCCCAGCCCCTTGCACCGCGGCCGGCGCGCGTCAAGGGCGGCCCTGCCGCTCGTCTTGACCCTTGATGCGTGCCGGCTGCGGTGCGATAGACATCAATACAACTTGAAGTTTTTTTGATTTTGACGTATGAATCCTTTGCTCGCTAACGCACGAGCTTGGTTTAGCTAGGGAGGCCCCACGCGAATGGGGCCTTTCCTTTTTTCCTAGAGCCTGATGGTGAAGCTGAACGCGAGTTCAAGCCCCTTCCATGCAAGCCTTAGGAAGGCGCTCGCTGTACGCATCGCGACCTCCTTTTTCTTCTTGGTTTAGCACGGAGGTGCGTTGCCCTTGCGAGCCGTGGAAGTGTGCCGGTAGCGCCTCCCGCCAGCAATCCGCCGGTCGGGAGAGAGATCATTCAAAGCACCAGCTTGCGCGGATAGAACTCGTTGTAGGCGGTCTCGTTGAACCAGGCGCACTTGATGTTGAACAGCCGCAGGCCGGGCACCAGCCTGGTCAGTGCCAGCGCGTAGATCGTGAGCTGGGCAAACGGCTGGTTGGTACGGGCATCCGGCTTGTAGTCCAGAATATGCAGGCAGCCATTGCGCACCTGCAGGAAGTCGATGTGTCCGGTGACCTGCCTCGGCGCGTGGCCACCGTCCGGGCTCACCTGTTTGGGCACCAGCTCAATGCCATGCTCGGCCTCCAGGCTGGCAATACCCGCTTCATCCAGCCAGATTGGCACCTCGACGGCGATGGTCGCAGCATCGTTGACCAGCATGAACCGCTGTAAGAGGGCGTGCCTCTGGTGGTTGCTGCCGACTCCCGGAATGATCAGGGCTGCGGTGTCAGTGGCGGCGTTCTGGCGTTCGATAACCTGCAGGCTGCCGGTGTCGATGAAGGCGGCCCCAAGCTGCGAACCGCGTACCGCGTCCTCACGGGTGAAGAGCGCGTGCGGGCAGGCTGTCGGGATACTTTCAATAAAATTCGCAAGCCTCTGAAAAGGCTGCGATGCCCTGCTCTGGATGAAAGGGTCGAGCATTCCCTTGCGCAGCAGGTCGAGCTTGGCGCGGTGATACGCGAACTCGTAGACCTGCCGGTGATAGAGCTTGCTGGTGCGGATAAGCCGGCGCGGGCTGTAGAGCCGCTTGCCGGCGGAACGCAGCCGCGAGTATGTGGTCAGTGCCAGGTGCTGGTTCACCCAGCGCGAGATGGTCGGCCCGCTGACAGTATGTCCGTATCGCGAGGACAAGAGGGCACTGGTCTCGGCCAGGCTGTGGCCTCGGTTGTAGGTGGTGATCGCCTCAAGGATCTCGGTGAGCGGATAGGTCTTGTTGCGCAGCGCGCGCGGGCCCGGCGTGAACGTGCGGCCGCAGGCCTTGCACTTCATCATCGCCACGGTCTCCAGCTTCTTGGTACGGGTGCCCTTCTTTACCAGCCGCGTGCTGTTGCAGTGGGGACAGCGCTCCGGCGTCTTGATGTCTGACGGTCTCGGTGACGTGGATCGTGTTCGTCGGGCGTGATCGGCGGCCATGTCCAAACGTGGCGCGCACGTGCTGCCGTGTCACGGATCTGCAAGAAGGTCGGCGCCTGGCGGGTGACGGATTTGCAACTCTTACGGTGCCTTGTGCGGGCGACGGATTTGCAAAGTTTTGCTGGGTGGAATGGCGGATTTGTTGCAAATCCGTGGCTTTGGACGTTCACCCGATTGTTCGGGGTGAAGTGCTGGGGTTTGGTGGCGTTGCCGCGGGGGCGTGTCCTTGCGCGAGGGATCGTGACCGGAGGCCGGGACCTCTTGGCCCGGCGCGCCTGCGCGTAGAGCCCGGTTGGCATTCCAACGCGCCATCTTGGGCGGGCCCATTACTGACTATCTTGGATTGCAATCGGTAAAAGCCGAGGTAGGCTCCGGGAGGCGGTAGTACTGGAGGTAGAGAGATGTCCGATGTCCCGCAAAAAGCCGAGTCTGATCCTAAGGTTCTGGAGTTCGCACGCTACGAGCTCGACTATCGCAGGAAGAAGCAATGGGACATTTTCTCGTGGGCGGTCACTATTCTGGTAGCGGTGATTGGGGGAATGATTGCCTTGACCTCCAAAGAGAACATAAGGCCGGATCATCCTTCACGTTACGCGATGGCCGGTGCGTTGTTCTTCCTCACTGTCTACGCTGCTTACTGGATCCGGGAGAACCTCGCGGCGGAAGAGCGGGCGGATGGCAAAGTGAAGAAACTGCTTTCGCTCAGCGACACACGGGAAGCCACCAGCTTCAAAAAGTCGACCGATTTCCTTTTCGGCTACGTCCCCGTTGTGGTGCTGATTGGATTGGCGGCGATTGTTGCCGTTCTGTTTGTCAACGCAAGTCCGCTCGGGTTTGGGGCCTTGAAACCCAGCTGAGAGGTTGGCTTAGGCTTTTTAGCGCGGGACGCAGGCCTGCATGGGCATTGATTTGAATCAAGAGAGCCTCTTCGGGTCGGCCTCGACTGCGAGCAATGACACAGCCCGATCAAGAGCGGTCTCCCGACGTAGAAGCGCCGAAAGTGAGCCCGTCGCGCTCCGAGCAGATTCTGCGGCTTATTGAGGAGTACGCGAACGGCCTGCGGGAGATTATCAACAAGCTTCGCGGGCGACTCCATTGAGCGCGCCATTCCTGCTGCCGCGATTAACATGAGTTAGCCAGGGATGACGATCTGCATGCGGAGCGGGCTGTAGCCGTTCCTGCGTTGCCCAAAAGGGATGGCGCAGCCTGGCGTTGCGGTATAATCTCCGGCTTTCGCAGCTTCTGACCACTTGATTTTCATCTGTTTTGGGAGGCTTCGCATGCGTTCCGCAATGTCTCTGCTGCTTCTTGCAATCCTGGCCGGTCCTGCCGGCGCCCAGAGCTCAATCACCAGAACCGAATTGAAGCGAGGCGACCTGACCGGCAAGGACATGGACGTTGTCGTAGTGGTGGTGGAGGTGCCGCCGGGCGAGGCGCTGGCAAGGCACATCCATCCGGGCGAGGAGATCGTCTACGTGCTCCAGGGCGCCACCCTCGATCTGCCCGATGGCAGCCATCGTGAATTGCCGACGGGTGCCGCCATCATCAACGCCCGCGACGTTCCGCACGCCGGCTTCAAGGTAGGTGGGTCCACGTCTTTGAAGATGATGAACGTCTTCGTGGTGGACAAGGGCAAGACGATGACGGAGTTCGTCAAGTAGGCGGCGAAGAACGGCACTCCGCTAAGCCGGTGGGTGACGGATCTGCAACGTCGCCGCATGACCTCGTGTCACGGATTTGCAAGATTCAAGGAGCCGAGTCGAGGCAACGGATTTGCAAAGTTTTGCTGGGTGGAATGGCGGATTTGTTGCAAATCCGTGGCTTTGGACGTTCACCCGATTGTTCGGGGTGAAGTCCTGGGGTTTGGTGGCGTTGCCGCGCGGGCGTGGTTAGCGCGGGACGCAGACCTGCATGTGGCCGGTGGCGGGGTTGTAGCGGTTCTTGCCGTACTCGGCGGGGGTGGAGCAGGTTTCGCTGTCGGTGCCGCCGGCGCTCTGTGCCAGATCAGCTTTAAGGTCGTGCCGAGGCGTAGCCTGGCAGAGTAAATCCATAAAATGTCACCTTTCGGTTCAAGCAGTCCGCAAAAGCTATTGGCTATGACAGCTCCGTTGGATTCCGGGGCATGCTTGATGAATTTTCAGTCGATTGTCGGCCGTATTCGGACGGCGCTGATCTTTGTGGCCTTGCACATCATCACCACTGTGCTGCCCAGCCAGGCCGGCCCGCTGCTGACGGAGAAGCTGGCCTACTCTGAGGTGACAGTTCAGAATCCCCAAGATCCCGAGTTCTCCTCGTTCTGGAAGGATGAACTCAACGACGTCGACTGGGTCGGACCGCGGGGTGTCAAAGTCTACCGCCGCTGGTTCTTCAATGCTGACGGGCGGCGGCTCCTGGTTACCATGCTGAGCGCGGGCGTTGCGTGCGGCATCCGCGAGTGTCCGGTTCGCATTCAGACCGAGCTCGGGCAGCGCGTCCTGGAGACGATGGCATGTGACCAGCCCGATCTACACGAGATCTCCATTGACCGGTTGTCGTTTGTGGCGTGCGGCGTTCCGCACGCAATTCCCCAAGCAGGACCGCGAGATTCCTTCGAGACCAGGGACGTGCGCAACTATTCGCACAATGGCTCGATTTTGCGAGCGTCCTTCTACAAGAGCGGGGCAGTCCGCATCGAATACGACGAGCTGCGCAAGGGTCTTCCGCCGGAGTTGCGCGGAGCGGTGCTCTTCCAGGGCGGGATGGACAAGCGCGGGACCGTGGTGGGCACTGCCTACACCTTCAAAAGCGGTTGCAGCCCGGCACCCTACGCCGTGCAAGGCCGTCTGGGCCGCAAGGGCGAACTGACGCTATTGGGGGACGCCCCGATCAGGGATGGACGAACGTGCGACGTGCTGGGATTTGCGCCGGGATCGCCAAACGCGCGGCTGACGTTCGTGGATATCGGTTGGGATGATTGAGCAGGAATGAAGCCAATGAAGAAATGGGTTACGACATCGTGGATATATCGGACGTTCGGCCAGACGGTGCGGACGGAGAGCAGCAAGACCAGCCGCTGGAGCGACGGCATCTGGTCGAAGCATTACCATGACCCAAACTACGCTGCGCTTGAGAAGGGACTGAATGAAGTGATGGCGTTCTGTAATCGCGAGCAGATGTCGGTCAAGGCGATGTTTCCCCTTACCTCCGCCCAAACCTTCGAGTACGGCCAAGTGCTTGACTGGAGCAACATGATGACTGGTTCGATGGCCGGCGCGGGTGTCGGACAGGGCTGGGCCTTCAGCAATATCGTCGGATTCGCAGTACTCCTGGAGCGGGTCGAGGAGATCTCCGACGAAGAGCACGAGCGAAGGTGCATGGACGCTCTCCCAGCAGAGGATTCTCCCGCTGTTGCTCCGCCGCCGCTTCCTGCTTAACCAGTGTAACGCCACCGATTGCGCTGTGAAGTTCTAGCGAGCCAGCCCTAGCGCGAGACGCAGACCTGCTTGTGGCCGGTGGCGGGGTTGTAGCGGTTATTGCCGTAGTCGGCGGGGGTCGGGCAGGTTTCGCTGCCAGTGCATCGCAAGCCAGCATTTCCAATTTTGACCGTCGGAGGGAGCGCTGGTAGCTGCCGATTTTGCCCCAACCGGAAGGAAGCCCGGCTTGGGTCCCTGTTTGCGCTCGGCATCGCCCCCCCACACCTCCCGCAAAGGTAGCGACGTCCGTGCGGCTATACTTTCTTGGTGCGGCCAATCTAAAACAGGATAGAATTGCACTGAATATGTTGCGCGCAGTTTGAAGCACCTGTTTATTCTGACGAAAAATGCCGGAGACAAGAATGGGCAAGCCCGCTGGCACCGACAGCAATTCAGCACAACATATCGTTGGGCGCACGCTTTGGGACTTCCTTTCGGATGCATTGCGCGTTCTTGGAATTCTCGCTCCCCTGATCATAATTTCCTGCTTGGCGGTCTACGCCATATTGCAGTTTCAAGAGGCGCTTCGAAAGACTCACACCGATAATGAGAGCAGGTTGGAAGTCATTAATCGGGCCTATAAGGAAAGCATTGATAATATCAATCAGACTTACAAGGACAGGATGGTCACTTCCGGGGACACGCTAATCCGAACCTATGGCACGATGGCAACGGTCAGTTCGGCCCAGGTCGATCAAATCACCAAATTGTTCAAACTGACAGCCGACGCCACTATTGAGGCCCAGAATGCACAGAAGAAGGCTGGAGAAGAAAATGCCAAGGCGATAATGGCTGATGCGGAACAACTCAAGACCGCGAAGGCACTGGAGGGTAAGCAGGCTGACCTTGCCGAAACGTTGCGGCGGTTAGACGAAAGAATATCGGAGTTTCAGCGCATCAAGACGCGAATGCAAGAGTTGGTAAAACTCGCGAACGCCGAGGAATGGGAAGAGGCGATTGGCAAGCTCAACGATCTTCTTAGTGAGTTCGGTCTTCGCTTCGATAGTGAAGCTCTTTCGAAGCTGGCTAAGCTGAAAGAGGAGGATGACGAGACCGAGGATTCGGTGTCGGATGAAGAAATCGCGGCAAACCAAATCCGCTCTTTCGCGAACTCCAGCCCCGATAACCTGGAGCGTGTTCAAGGGTGGTTGTCAAACAACGGTCTAGAGATGCCGCCTGCGCTCTTCCTTCGCGACAAATATCTCGAACAGCAGTTGAAAATGATTCGAGAGCTGAAAATGCCGATCGCGGAGGTCCTCCCTCGTCCATCGGTGCAGAGCATCGAAATGCCGGAAGTGGCACGTGTGACTGGAATCGAACAGGGGATGGCAACCACCGTTATCCGCTCGCTTCAGAAAAACCTGTGTGTGTCACCTAGCGGCGCTTTTGACTCTCAGACCAGGGGCGCCATCCGGCAGGCGAAGCTCGGGGCGCTTCAAGGTCGCGCCGGAGCACCTCCATTTAGCAACACCGAGGACCGCATCGTAAGCCTAACGGAGGCTCAACTGCTCTCAAATTCGAGGGACTGTAGCCTTGATTCACAGGGCGTCGATCGCGGATATCTAACCGCGTTCGAAAAGTTTGCCTTCGGAGATGAAGACAGTGTGAAATCGCTACAGTACGTCCTTGCTCTGTGCGATCCCAATCTCAAGCGCCAAGTATCAGGTACGTTCGATGCTGCCACGCGAAGCGCAATCAAGCTGGCGAAGGGTAAGCTTAGCCCCACGAGAAGCGCGCAGTTGGCCGATCTGGACACCGATACGCTAACCGACAGATCGTGGAATGGTGTTGCACTCACCTGCCGATGAGAAGGTGTCCCATAAGCGCCAAGTGGGAGCAGAATTAGCGCGGGACGCAGACCTGCATGTGGCCAGTGGCGGGGTTGTAGCGGTTCTTGCCGTAGTCCGCGGGGGTGGAGCAGCTCTCAGCACCGTTGCCGCCGACCCGCACGGTGCCTGAAGTGTAGAAGCTGGTGGCACTAATGGTGCCGGAGACTTCGAGGGAGGTAGTGGGCATGCGGCACCGATGCCCCTATCAGGGCGAACGCAGCAACGCGGGCATTGTGTCCGTGCACGACGGAAGCTTACCGCGCAAAGCTGTATTCAGCAGCGTGGCTGCCTTTTATGTCGCCAGCGGCGTGGCAGTGCGGCCACGTGTTTAGACGGGGCGTTGCAGGAAAGACACCGGGGCCGGCATGATACGAGCTAGTCTTTCTTCTCGGACTGTTTTTCCTTTTCAGGCTGCTTCTTGAGCTTTTCCCATCGGATTTCCTCCAATGCGCTGATAACGTTGTGCAACAGGACATCGGGACGGTTGGTCACCAGTCTTGCGCACTGGCTTGCCGAATTTCCCCCGGCGGAGCCCGAGTAGAAGACTATCCGAGGACTAAGATGGTCAGTGTACTTGGCATCGACCGTCGAGATAGCTTCAGGCAAACTGAAGCCAGCGTCTTTCGTTTTCCCTTGCATCAGATCGGCGTTGACGGCGACTAGATCCTTTCTGTCTGCAACCTGAAAGTAATGAGCAGGGCAGTTGCGCAACGGGAGTGATTCCTCATTGTCCCTGCCGACATCACTTATCACGAGGTCCGGCCGCACGACGGGCAGAAAGGTAAGTGCCTCCTTGTTGCTTTTGACCGTAAAGACCTCAATACCCAGCGCCTCCAACACATTGCGCTCAAGGTGGTTGTTCGAAGGGTGGTCGTCCACCCAGAGTATACGAGAACCAACGATGGCGGGTGCATTCCGCGCAGCGCGTTCAATCGCGCCTTCCGCAAATTTTGCGTTGGTGAACTCCTTCTTGTCTTTGACAATTTTGGCAACGGCTTCCTCGACGGAAGCCTGCCGTTCGATGCTCCAGCCCAGAAAGCCCAGCTTGTTTGCGCTATTTAGCCATTGGACGGCATAGTTCTCGACCGGAATCCGGTTGCTCCACAGGAAGGCCAATACGAAAACGACAAGTGCCAATTTTCCGAATTCCGTCAGCGCCTCAAGCAGCGATTTCACGGCCTGACTCGCGGCGGCAACGACGGCCTCGGCGGGCTTCCCATTCTGGTCTGCCTTGGGCGGGTACTTCTCCGACTGAATGGCGTCTTCGTGTGCCTGGGACATGATTAAACCGCGATAATGAAAAATGATGCGCTGCAGCGCGCTCGTTTCCCGATGCCGGGGGATGGAAGCGTTATACTCAGGTGAATCTATCTGAGGTTGATCTTGCCCAAGCGGCGGCGTCGGAGCAAGAGCTTTGCGCCCGCCGGGGCGGAGCACAGTCTATCCGCGCAGGAAAGTTAGAGCTTCGCCGGCCTTTGACGCAGCGGTGAAAATCGCGCGCTTATCGGCCTTCAGCACGTTCAGCCAGTGAGCCAGGTACTGCGCATGGTCTGTGCGCGGCTCTACAGCAATTTCCAGCTCGGCGCACAAGAACGCAGCGCCAAGCTCAGCGACCAACTCTTCCATCGCGTAGGCTTCGGTACCGAAGCGTCCGGACAGGTCTCGGTCGCAGCGATGAGGCAGGGCGGTCCAGTGGGTCAGCTCGTGGAGCAGGGTGGAGTAGTACGCCTCGGTCGGCGTTGAACTCGCGGACCCGGTGAAGGCGTCACGCGGCGGCATGTGGATCTCGTCCAGCTTCGGGATGAAGCAGGCGCGGCTGCCGCCGTGAACTATCTTCGCTTCGGTGCGGGAAATGAAGCCATCGACGTCCTGCAACTCCTCGACGGGAGCAGCGACCGGAACCTCGGTCAGGCCGTCGACCTGATCGGCATTGAAGACCGGCGTTGCCCGCGCAAACAGGCGGCGCTTGCATTCGTCTTCACCGTCCTCAGGGGAGTCGACCTCAATCTCCTTGTAGAAAACAACGTAGGAAGCCTTCTGGCCCCTGCGGATGCTGGCTCCCTTGTCGGCCCATTGCCGGAACGTGCCCCACAGATGCGAACCATAGCCGTTGACTTGGGCCTCGACCCAAAGGCCGAGAACATTGACGCCACGGTACTTGTTGCCCGAGGCGATGTTGACGGGGTGGCGATGCCACGGCATCTGCCATTGTCCTGCACCGGCCTCGATCGCCGCCACAATGCGGTCGGTCAGGTGCTGGTGAATATCGAAGCGTTCCTTGCTCATCTCGTCTCTCCTTGTTTGCGGCCACCGGCCATGTCGGCGACCGGAGAGACGCGGAGAGACGGCCGCCGCACCCGTGAGGGCGCGCCTGCGCGAGGGCTTGACCCTTGCGGCGGACGGAAATCAGCGTCAGGTCAGCCGATGAGCATGGCTGGGGGACGCCAAGGAGAGACGGGAGGGAACGCTGCGAGAGTGAAGCGTCGTGCCTGCGCAGAAGGTGCGCAGGGCGGCTAGGGCGCTGGCTTCCTGTCGAGGTGGGTTTCGACCAGGAATGTGGCGATAGCACCCGCGGTATTGACCGCCAGACTTGCGTGCCGCGGAGATGGCTTTACTGGCTTGCCACCCCGACCATGGGAGTCGCTCAGTCGATTGCGCAAGGTCCCGATGCCGTTCACCAGGTTCATGGCACCCCCGAGGATGGCCTTGATTGGCTCCAACGTGTGCTGGTCAGGCGCGAGGTTGAGACCCTTCGCCGCAAGCCCGTAAAGCTTCGGAAGGTCGTCCTTCTCCGAGTATGGCACACGAAGGTCGTCGAGGATGCGCTTGCAGACGCTTTCGAGGAGCGTGCGGGCGACAGTAATTGCGCCTTCGGGATCTTGGGTTCGCCGATTCAGAGCTTTGCTCCAGACGGCATGAACCCCATCGGCATCGAATGTCTGGAGGACGTCTGATACGACGTGATCTGCTGGCGCCCGGTTGCGACCCTCAAGGTGCTCAATAAGCGGGGTGAAAGCCTCACCGATGAACCGTCGGCGATCAGCGTATGTCGCGGCCTGCTCCTTGATGAAGGGCCAGAATACATCCAGGGTACGACAAGTTCGAACAAAGGGAGGCAACAAGGCTTTGAGGGCAGGATCAGATACGAAGTCACGCCTGAGCTGCTCGTAATCCTGCGTGCTGGCAGTCATGTCGCCGGTCGCGCGGGCGACCAGCAGATTTTCCAGCATCGTGGCCCGCTCGAGCGGATCGGTTGGCAGGAAGTCAAATGACATTCCGCCAACATACCACAAGCCTTACGGGCGGCGGCAAGCGGCTCATGGAGGGCGCATCAGCGGCTCTCCCTCTCCACAAGGCAATGGGAAATGCGGCAAGATCAGCGGCGACAAGGGCGGCTTGCCCTCCGACTGACCTTGCCGCTCCCGAGCGGTCAAACTTGCTATCGTTTGGCCTTTCGAGCTTGGCAGGCGGCTAAGTCGACCATGCTGGCTTCCTGTTTGGCACCCACGACGGTGCTATAGATGTTCGGCGAGACAGCGGGTCCGGCCTGGAATCACTTCAACGTGGCGGACACCCACCGGGGTTGCGGCCGCACCAATTGCTTGCTTCCGACCCGCTCCAGCCACGCGCCTTGGCGCCGGATACGCAGTCATCGTAGGTGCACGTGCCAGCCTGCTTGGGCTGCGGTTTCGCGGGCCTTTGCTGGCCCATGGCCGGACCTGAAATCACAACGGCGGCGACAACAAGCAGTGACGAAAAATGCATAGTAACCTCTCGGCTGATGGATAAACGTCGGCTGGCGGACTCAAGTCAGTTCAGTGTTCGCGGCTTCAGTTCGAGAGCGCCCCCGGCCAGTGTTATGTTGAACCGTGCTAGAAATGTCATGCCCAATAGGCCGTCAACTTGCGGGCCGTACGCGGCGGCGTTGCCCATTTCAACCGCGACCGGAACATTGGCGGCCCGCACATTGCCGATCTCGATCAGCTGTGCGTTGCCGGGGGCCGATTGTACCGTGCCACCGACGACCTGGAAGGTGATGGGATTGCTCTCGTCGGGCAGGATGCGCGCCCGAGCCGCGAAGGCTGGCGTCATCGAAACCATCGATGCGCCGGTATCAACGATCATGCGGCCCTTGGCCCCGTTTATAGTGACCTCAACGATGTTGCGGGTACCGACTACGACACGATCGCTGCCGGTGGCGTAGGACGCCCGGCAATTGCCCTTGGTGGCATATTCTGAAATCAGCTGCGAAATCTGCGGAGTCTGTCGGTTGGCCACGTCGTAGGAGAGGAACATCTCCAGAGGCGTTATTGCATCGCATGGGCGTCCTACGGCATCGTACATGCGGGAGATCCTGTAGAACTCAGTGGCGGCAACGTTGGATAGGTCCGTGAAAAGCTGCAGCGTGCTGATAAAGTCGCTGAGTGCTGCCTTGTAGTCCTTCAAGCGCTCATAAGCCGTCCCACGCAAAAATCTATACCGCGGCCTTGCGGGACTGAACTTGACCATCTCTTCGGATACGCTGAGCGCAACGCTGTAGTCTGCCAATCGCGTGAACGCTGCATAAGCGAGTTCAAGCAGGTCGTCATTGTGACCACACCGTTCACCGAACCGAATGGCGCTTCTGGCGCCTTCCCGCGGATAGCCTGACTCGACCATCAGCTTGGCCAGCGGCTCTATAGCTTCGCGGTCGCACGGCTCGCGTTGGAGCTGGTCGAGGAGGCGGGCAGCCTCACTCCTTTGTTCGAAAGCAACTGGTAGCGTCGTGACATCAAGACTGGCGTAAACCTTACCGAACCGGCTCACCGGCCCCGCCTTCTTGACGACGGGTGGTGCATCCTGAAAGAGCGACAGCAGGGCGCGTTTTTCTTCCGGAGACGCCAATTGAAAGTAGAACAGCGCTGCGGCCCCGCAAACGATCACGAGCGCAGCGATGACTGCGATGGGGCCTAGGTACGCCGGTTGCTCGGTGTAGTCGGGAATGAGCCGTTCTGGCATGAAACCCCCACGAAATGCGCAGCAATCGTCGGTGATTGCGAATTGCGCAGTCGTGTGCCGTGATAGCGAAATTCCTGATTTACGCATGAGCCGGAAAAGCTCAGGCTCGGGAAAAACAAGAAGCAGTCAGAAAAGTTTCAATGCACCGAATAACTTCCTCGAAAGATTCGACAATCGCGGGAGGCGACGCGTTGACCCACCGCAGGGAAGGGGGGCTTGCAAAATTCAGGAGTTTTGCAAGCGAGCAATTGAATCCCATGCGTGTCTACGGGTACGCCCGTGTAAGCACCTCCGGCCAGGAGCTGGACATTCAGATCGCCCAACTCGACACCGCAGGGTGCAAGAGGGTGTTTTGCGAAAAGGAAAGCGGCACCAAGGACAATCGCCGCGTGCTCTCCCAACTCCTGCGGAGACTGCGGCCGGGAGATGTTGTGATTGTCTCGGCCCTCGATCGCCTCACGCGTGGCGGCCCGTTCAAGATGCTGAGCATCCTGGCCGAGATCACGTCGCGCGGCGCTGCTTATAAGTCATTGGCAGAGCCCTGGGCGGACACCACGCACGAACTTGGCGAAGTGTTGGCGGCCCTCGTGGGTTACATCGCCCGTAAAACGCGCGAAGACATCATTCGCCGCACGAGCGCCGGACGCGAACGCGCCCGGCAGAATGGCGTCAAGTTTGGGCGAAAGCCAAAGCTCGGCGTGGCACAACGCCAAGCCGCCTTGGCACGCCGCATGGCCGGGGAGAAGCAAAAGGTCATTGCCAAAGCCTACAACGTCAGCTGCTCGACGATTTCCAGGTTGAAGCCGCCGGACACCACAGGCTAGAAAGGCGGGCTCTGTGAGGCAGCATCAAGCTCGAGCTCGAAGGAACAGTTTCATGGTGGGATGGATGGTGACGGTTGGGGTCGTAAGAGACGACGGAAAAATCGGCCATGAAATGTATGCCGTCGCGGTCGACGATCCGGAGCAGGCCGTGCAGGTTGCGTTGACAGCTGCCAACAGCGACGCGGCGGTGGTCAACGGTGAGATTGACGAGGCTTCGATTAAATCGATTGGGCTGGAGGCGGGCGGGGTTCTGAAGGTACTGGACGAGAACTCTGACCCGCTCACGAGCGGCACGAGGCGTCACTAGGTGAAGAAGAGCCCACCGGAGAGCACCTGGACGCAATAGCTCTGCCGCGCGACCGGCTATCGCTCCGGCGTGTTGTCGTTTGCGGGCCGGGGCAGGTCTTGCCAGACATTCATGCCCAGGTATCCGATCCGGATGACGGTAACCACTTCGGGCCGTACCAGAAAGAGTACGGTTACGCTGCGAAGCCCCGGGACCCCGACGCTACGCAGCCCGCGGTAACGGTCGTCGTGGCGGGTACCGACCTCGGCAAACTCAGCGAGACGCAGGCAAAACGCTTCCAACTTCGAAAGCAGGGCGTAGGCCCGCGCCTCGCCATCGTTCTGGGCGACGAGCAACCACGCGCGGCCGAGATCGGCGCGAGCCGCGGGATGGAAGACCAGGACGCGGGCTTTCATTTCTTGAGGGATGACGCCTTGCTCATGGAGGCGATATCGGCGCGAACCCTCTCAAACAGTGCGCTAGCTTCGATCATCTGCTCGGGGCATTTTTCGGCGTGCTCGCAACGGCTGACCGTCTCGGCCCACCAGGCGGTCTCTTCGTTCTGCTGCTCGATGAGGATGACCGCGGCTTCTTCGAAGGCCTCACTGATGCTTCTGAAACGGCCGGATTCAACAAGCTTGCGGATCTCGGCCGCGCGCCGCCCGTCGATGCTGATACTCATGCGCTCATGGTTGGCCATGATTGTACTTTCGTTATATTACCACCGTAATACTATATATTACGGCTCGCAAATGATTTCTGACAGGCCGACAGCCATGCCGTTACTATCGTTCGGGAGTGTGGTCTTCCCCGCGGTCCGGCTTTACGCGCCCGGGTTTGCGGCCGCGATATCTGGCGGGCGCCGGCTTCGCGGTCGGGCGCGCGGCACCTTTTGACGCGAGCCGTTCGCTGAAGGTCGGTTGCCGTTGCTCTGGGGGTGGTCGGTCGGGCCCCTTCTCTGCCTCCCGCATTTGCGAGAAGCTCTTGCGCGTCAAGCCAGGGCCTTCGCGCTCGCCATTGCGCGCGGCTTTGACATTAGCGCTCCCGGTCTCGCCGCCCTGGCCAAGAGGGAGCGCTCCTTGGCGCTCGCGGGCCCGGTCCTTCGCTCGCTTGTGGTCCGCCATGTTGATGATCTTTCCGTTCTCGTCCCGCGGTCCGCCATCGCGGGTCGGGTACTTGCGTGCTTTGAAGGACGGCCGTACCCGCCGCGGCTCTTCCGCTGGCTCAGCACGATGAGGGTTGTGAATGCCGCGAAGCCCGGAAATCTCCCGGCGCTGGCTGTCGGCGTCGATCGCGTCCCAATAGTCGCGCTCGGTCTCTCGTCCGCCAGCCCGCCGAGCGCGGTTTACCTCGGGCCGGCTACGCCCCTTGTCGATCTTGCGATAGTCCACGTCACGATGGCTACGTCGTGAACCGGGCCGGTTTCTGCGGCGCCGCGAGCGCGAGTCCGGCCGCGCACCGCGACGATCCATGGCTTGGGCCTGCGGACCTTCGTGAATGGTCGGCTCACGTTGAATGCCCTGAGCCTCAAGCGTCCGGCGGTCGATACGCTCCTTATGGCCGGCGCGACCAAGGGCTCGGTTCGCGTAATCCTCCCACTGCTGCCGCAAGCGTTCGGTGCTGCCAATTTCGCTAGTGCCGATCACCCGCTTGTTGGTCGACGGATCTCGGTCGCGGATCACCAGGTGACAATGCGGGTTGCGGGCGTCCTTCCGCTTGGTGTGGAAGGCGGCCAGCCAAGGTGCTTTTCCCTTGGTCACATGCTCGGCGAAGTCCTTGACCAGACCGATCCGTTGCTCCTCATTCAACTCGCGGGGCAGGGCAAGCATCACCTTGTCGAGCACGCGGGCGTTCTTGCGGTCCCTGTCCTCACACCCGCGGAGGTAGTCCGCGACCTCCCGGGGTGTCCGCGCAGGAAAACGTGCCTGCCGGATGGCGCTGAGTGCGTCCTTTCGGGTGATGTAACGGATGTGCGCGGCGGCCGTATACGGCTGCGCCTGCGTGGACTTGCCGACAGGAGTGTGATGCAGGCTGTAGATAGCCACGCTCGCCTCCATGGGGCAGTGCGCGGGTTTGCCTGCAAACCCATAAGTGCGCACTCCCCGCCACAGCCCACGGTAGCAACCAGCCGGGCCCCACGCAAGACGAACAGAGCACCGAACCTGCCGGATTCGCCGACGGTCAACCAGTGCCGAGCACAGGCCTATCGAACACACGGACTGCGGCCTCGCGGCTCGTGCTGACGCTGCGTAGGGCACAGGGGACGCGATTTGGGTTGGAGCGGGCTCAGGCGCGGCCAAACCCGGTTACGGGCATCGGGCGGCCAACGCTTCCCCGACTAGCGGCCGTTTAAGTCAGGATCTGGAAGTTGAAGGTCCGGCGCGCCCCGATCGCCCCAGCGCGCCGACCTGCGCGCTCTCGCGGCCTGGCGGTTGGCGTCTAAAAGCGTATCTCGTTCAGCTGCTAACTTCTTCCTGTCTACCTTCATCGCGCCCACGGAGCCGCCCGTGCCCGCTAGTTCACCAGGACCAGAGTATCTCCCCTCCCGTGTTCGGAGGTTCTGCTCGCAATAGTCCCGTCCGAGATTGAGGTTTGGTATCGCGGCCTTCCGCTCGGCCTGCGGCAAGCGCTCGACCTGCTCAGCTGGCTTGCTGAACTCTTCGAACTCTCGCTTGCTCGCAAGGAGATCGTCTTTGCGCGACAAGGCTAGCGACAAGCTGTCGATCTCAGCCTCGCGGCCAATGCGCACCCGTCCAAAAAGGCTAGGGCGTTCGTTCAATGCTTGCATCACGCCGCGGATCTCAGGCTGTCCTAAGCGAGTGCTCTCGAAGACGAGATCCTGGGCTTTGCTATCGACGAAGATTTTTCCAATGAGTGCTTTTATTTCACCATCATTGCGGTCAAGCATGTCGCGGATTTCATTGACTTTGTTGCGAGCATCAATCCTGAACTCGGTTGCGTCCCATCCTGAAGACTTGAAATTTTCACTCATAGCCCCATCATCCCTATGTGGATAACGAAATTAGTCAGGAGAGGACAACCGAGTGGCTGTTTAGCTGGAGCAGGTACTTGATTGCAAACGCGCGCTACAAATTGTGCGACGTACTAGTCTATCCAGTCGCTTGGTACGTCCACAAGTACAGAGGTGTCGCTTATGGGGCTTTGCCCTTCACGCTCAGGATGTCTTGGAGAACGTTCCACGGTGGCACCTTCGCTTGTGACACACAGCCGCTCATAAAGTACCGGCATGCTCCCGGGAAGCGGCCCATGATTGTTGCCTTAGGAGCATTCCATGCGGCGAACAGACCGAAACTACTCCACTAAGGTCACCAAGTTCTCTGATGGGCGTGCTCGTTACGCGCACTCGCATGAGAAAGTGTAGAAGACTAGCGCCCGTCCAAGTCTGGGTCCGGGATATTGAGGGCGGGCTCTTCGCGCTCCCGCGCGCGTTCGAGCTTTCGCAGCCTTTCGGCCTCCCGGCCTGCCTCCAGCTTTTTTGTGCGCTCTTCGGCCAAGGCGCGGCGATCGTCGTTCGGCAATATGCCTAATTGCTGCAGGCCCTCGCGGACCTTTTTGTCGAAACCGTCATTGGTGGGCCTCGTGTCAGGTCGTTCGCGAGCGAGCTGGCCATCGGTTGGGCCCGTAGGGTCCGGGATCCCGGCGGCCTTTCTCAGACGCTTCTCTCTTTCTTCGTCGACGCGGGAAACGGCATCTTTCGCCATTTTTGCTGCTGCGTCGGGCTCGAGCGTGCGGCGCTCGGTGAAATTGTTCAGCGCAGATTCCGCCAAAGCCAATTCTTGTCGCGCGACTTTGATTTCCTTTTCAAGAGAGGCAAACTCCTTCTTGAAGTCCCCGTCCGAGCCATATTTTCCGCGATCGGGTGCCTCAAACTGCTTTATGCGCGTCTCCTGCCGCTGAGCGAGATTGCGGTATCGATCTCGTGCAGCCGCCACTTTCTCGGCCAAGTCTTCGAGCTTTCCCATCATTCGCTCCAGATACGAGGTTTGGCCGCGGCAAAGCCAAGTATTAAGCCTTCTTGACGCCGATTTGGCTAAGCCTATCCCAAATGATTTCTTCTGTTGCGTAAAGAATATCCACGATCTCAAAATGCCTTCGCCTAGCCCGGTCTGCTTCTTCGGACCTAGAGGGATCCTTGCTCATCTCTTCGATGCGATCACTCTCTTTCCTGAACCTTTGGTACATACCGTTGATTTCAGTCAGAGTGCTCGTGAGGTAGCTCTCGTAGCCGGGCACATAGGCGCCATCGATCATGACCGGCGCTCCGTGAACTGTCAGGGTCCTTGTGGACGGTTCAAAATCGGTGCTGACGAGGGAGCGCGGATCTCGCGGCGGCCGGCGTGTCATGCGACGAAAGCCTCTAAGCGGTTTAGGACCGACGCCCTGTGTCGCTCATATTCTCTCAACCAGAATAGGATCTCCCGGCAGATCGAGGTGGTGAGATCATCCAGGGCCGGGTCATTGTATCCATGAACGGCGGCAATCAGCCGCTCCTGCTCTACGGCTATCAAGCTCGAGCAGTGAGCCAAATGCGCTAACCACCCCTCCTCGGTGACAGCCGGGCCAGCGTCCATCTCGATGTACGTGCCATCATGGAAGTAAAGCCGTTCTCTGTCGCCCATTGTTCAGTCCAGTATGCGACGAACAGTCTATTTTGCAAGCTCCCTCTTGACGGGACGGCAGGGGGACGCAAAATCAGGAGTTGTAACTCTCGCGGGGGCGGGGATATTGGAAGTATTCTTCTTCGGTTTTGCTAGCGCGTTGGCGCTGGTTGCCATTGCCGTATATCGGGTAGTACCTGTCGAGCAAAGGGATGCCATCCAGCAGTTCCTGCTTGGCCGCTTCCTAAAGCCCGGAACGGAAATTGTCGCCGCGCCACCACCACCGCCGCCGACGCCAGCCCGTCCTCCGGTACGGTATGGCAATATTTTACCCATCGAGGCTGAAACCGACCCGTCCGACAGCCCCGACATCTTTGAATTTCCCGAGACTTATGAGCCCTCACTGCCTTATGAGGACTTCAATCGCCGCCTGATCATCTTTGATATCGCACTGGGCGGCGGCGCACCGTATCCGCTTTATTCTACCCGGATTAGCGATGAACCGATCAGAATTTCCGGCTCGCAGGACTATCTGCGCCGCCTCATCAAGGAGCAGTTTCGCCCGACGTACGCAGTGCTCCTCGATGCTACGGGCTTGTTTGCGGCAACCTCGGCAAGACTGGAATGGGATCCGCTTTTCTTCTCGCCGATCACCCAGGTTCTTCTGGCAATACCCGAAGCGCATCGGCCAGTGGTGGTCAGTGTAACGAACGCTGCGCAGCATAGCCTCAAACAGCAGCTCACCTTTATTCGCTACGGATTCGAGGATTATCAGTTTGACACCAAATTCTTGAGCGACCGGGGACGCCTCAACGCAATGAGCCTGGCCCTGCTCTTTGATAGGTTTTTGGGAGCCGCGGATAAATGGATGTGGTTCTCACGGGCCCGCCTGCAACATGAGATCGTAAGCAGGGACCGCGCCAGCTCGGCCCTGGCACAGCAATTGCGAGAAGATGCGGAGCGCGAGCAACGCGAGGCTTTACGGCTGCAAGAAAACCGCGAGCAGGACGATAGTTACGAGACTTTTGCGGAGTTGTTCGGTGTTACTAATCCGGCGCGCGGGGCGGCGGCATGAGCGGTACCTTGCTCTCGCGCCGTGCCCAGGACATGGCTCCTGTATGGCGGCAGTACTGGTCCCAACGGTGGACTAAGCTTCCACCGTGGTTGCCGCCACGACTTGCTCGACTTCTTTCCGCCAGCTTGGGCAGAAAGGCTATCAAGGAACGGAAACGGGCGCTCGCCCGTCCGCCCCTCATATCTGACTTTCCCGACGGGCGTTCGCCATTCCTCGGGGTTGTTGGACTGGGCGAAGATGGAAAGCCCGCGAATGATGCGGGTGTTCTGCAATTCCCGATGAGGGGGCACCTTCTTACGGTTGCGCCCACGCGCACCGGCAAGGGAACATGTCAAATCATTCCCAACCTTTTGCTCTATGGTGGCAGCACTTTCGTCATTGACGTTAAGGGCGAAAACCACGCGATCACCGCACGCCGCCGGGAGCAGATGTTTCGACATGCCCGTGTCCTTCGGTTCGCGCCCCTAGAGGCGGATTCCGCCAAGTACAATCCTCTCGATTTCATAAGGACAATGGATACTGGCGTTTCAGTAGCCGAGACCTTTGACGATGCGCGGCTGCTGGCGAGCATGTTGCTGCCGCAGAAAACGCGCGAGGAATACTGGGACGTTGAGGCTCGCAACCTTTTGACGTTGCTGCTGATGTACACGGCCGTGCGCTACTTGCGAGACGATCTGGCGCGTACGATGCGAACGGTCATGAGCCTGCTGTTTCCGGCTGCCATGGATAGCGATAACGAAAACTCTCACGGTCTCCGGAAGGTTATAGAAGACATCTTGATTGATGCTCGCACGCTTCAGGAGCCAATTCTCGTCAGCCTTGCATCGAGCTTCCTTGAGCACGAGAGCCGAGTCTTCTCCAACATCGCTTCGACTTGCCGTGCGGCGATGCAAATCTGGCACTCACCCAATCTCCTTCTGGCAACGGAGTCGAGTGACTTCAGTTTCTCAGACCTGAAGGCCTCGATGTGCCGGCCGATTGAGGCCAATCCTTCCCCGACGACGCTATATATTGTCATTCCTCCTCAAAATCTGCGGGAGTATCGTGGCGTTGTCCGCATGATGGTTGGTCTCGCAATCGCTGAGCTCACGCGTCCAGCTCATTGGGCGTCGTGGCAGGACTGGCGGCCTTCGGCGCCTTGCGATGTGCTTTTCCTTCTCGATGAGTTGCCGACGCTCGGCTACATGGGACCCGTCGTTGATGGCTTGGCTTATCTCGCCGGATACGGCATTCAGATCTGGAGCTTCGTCCAGAACATGGGTCAGTTGAAGGAGATCTATCGCGACGAGGCTCACAACTTCACTGCCAATGCCGGAGCCATGTGCTTCTTCGGAGTCAATGATCCAGAGACATCTGAATTCGTGGAGAAGCAGCTGGGCGAAACCAACGAGTATACCCATTCCTATACGACGGAGAGCTTCTCGAGCTCTCGGTCTGAGACCTGGGGTGAGAATTCGAGCTCTACAGATGGCTCTTCCGAGACGGTGAGCGGCAACGTTAGATTTGTTCGTGAGCCTATAGCAAGAGCTGCAGAAATCCGCGCGATCGATGCAGATCTTCAGTTCATATTCATTCGAAACACACCGCCCATTCTCGCAACGAAAATGCCGTACTATGATTTTCGGGGTTTCCACGGAATGTACGATGCCTGGAGCGGAGGCTGACGTGCGCCAGGTGACCGTTCAACGGAAGGAGGACCCGGAAGCGCTGCTCATTGTGGCTACCGGAGTGCCTTCCAGCCCGGTGAAACGTCCGACCTTCCGTATCAGAAATTCAACGACCAAGTTCTACCTGGCTCCAGAAGGCTACCAAGCGGCTATCCATGAATTTTCGTGGGATATGTTGCGCGAGGACGAGAGGCTGAGCTTTTCGGGCCCATACCAGCAGTTCAAGTGGGCAAGTGCTGACGATCCGCTTTTGTTTGAGATTCCTGCGGTAGGTTATTCGACTAGGTTCAATCTTCCGCCGGAGCCAGAGCCAGCAAAGCCCCAGGAGACGCAGCCGTCTTACGAAGCACCGAAACCGGAGGATATCCCAACAAAATCTGACGATTCCTACATTGAATCGAAAAATCTGCATGTCGACGAAGAGTTGGCCACCACGATCAAGTCGGAAGAGGCAAATCGTTATTCTTTGCGATCGGCTAGCACGCCAACTGTTTGGCTGATCGTGATGGCGCTGTTGGCTCTCGGCTCACTAGCTTTCGGCGGGTGGAAGACGTTCGAGGCGTCGACCTTGAAGGTCGAACTTGCAAGTGTGAAGGCTCGGCATGAAACTGCTGCCGCGGCGCTTGAAAACGCGAGAGGCTCGTTGTCCGCGGTCACATCTGAACGCGACAAGGCACGGCAAGCATTGACCGCCGCGTCGTCGGAGAAGCTCCAATTGGCCAACTCCATCGCGGTACGGGAGCTAGAGCGCGATACTGCGCGCCGGCTAGCCGAGACCTCGTCTGCTGACTTCGAGCGCGAGAAGAAGGCCCACCAAGGGACGCGCGACCGACTGGCCGAGGTGCAGAAACAACTCGAGGCCGGCACGGGGGCTATGTCGGGGAACCAACAACTGGCTGGGTCCGTCGCCACCCTTGAACTAGAGCGCAATGCCGCACGCAGAAAAGCCGAGGTCTCGTCGGCAGACCTCGACCGCGAAGAGAAGGCCCACCAGGCGACGCGCGACCGACTGGCCGAGGTGCAAAAGCAACTCGACGCCGAACGAGCTGTTCCGAGATCCGCACCTGCTCCGCCTGTGCAGACGCCGGGGGGACAGTCGACACCCCAGCCGACATCACAGGCTAACGCGGCGCAGACGGTGCAAAGCTCTCCCTCCGCCACCCAGGGCGCCGGTGTGACGGACTGCGACCGGCTTGCCGCCAATCCCAACGATCGACGCAGGGTATCGGCTGACCTGGGTGTAAAGTGGCCCGATCTCAAGCGTAATGCGGCAGCGGCCATCGAGGCGTGCGGCCAAGCCCTGACTTCGTATCCTTCGGAGCTACGCTTTTACTACCAACGCGCGCGAGCATTCGACGCGGCGGGAAATCAAGCTTCCGCCAAGTCCCTGTTCGACTATCTCATGACGGTTAATTACCCGGCAGCTTTTGACCATGGTGGCCAGTATTTTGCCAGACAAGGCAAGTGGCAGGAGGCGGAGCCATACTTCCGCAAAGGTGCGGCATTGGGCGACCCTGATGCAATGATTTCTCTCGCGGATGCTATGCGCGCGGGAAAGCTTCCGGCCAAGACACTTGGAGAGGACACAGATCTTTATGATCGCGCGGCAAGCCTCGGGCACAAAGGCGCACAGGCCGACGTCGAGCAGAGACGGGCCGGCGCTGCCATCATCAGGGATGTAGGCGGTGCAATTCTGCGAAACCTGCCACGTTAAGCGACGGCAGACGCCCATTCCGGGGTGTCGGTGACGGCAGGCCCACCGCAGTCGCGGCAAGCGGCGTCAAGGGCGGGTCTTTGCCCGCTCGTTCAACCCTTGACGCCCGCACGGCCGCGGTAGCACCGCATACACTCGTTTGTCCGACATATGATCACGCGGGAGCCGGATTTCGCAGAAACAGATGCTTGCATAGACCGATGATCGCATACTGCCGGCGACTGCTTGGTTGTCCTGGAGAGAATATGTAACAGTTCAGGCAATGGAGGTGGTTTGGGTGTTGCTGCGAATAACCTTGTTCGCCGTCCGGCTTGGCATTCGCGCACTCATTCTCCTGATGTCCTTCATCATCATGCTTTGGCGCTGGGGCGGCCTCAATCCGGGCGGAGCCCTCGGCTCCGCAAGGTTCGCGAACCGATGGGAACTGTTCTGGTCCGGCGTGCGACGCGGACAAGGACCCATTGTCGGCCGGACAGGCCGTTCTTTTTTGCGCTTCAACAGGGACGGGATGATTGCGGTGTTTGCGCCGATGGGCGCCGGTAAGGGTGTCGGCGTTGTCATCCCGAATCTGCTCGACTATTGCGGGTCGATCGTCTGCACCGATATCAAGGGCGAGAACAGTGCGATTACGCGCCGCCGTCGGATGAAATTCGGCAAGGTGCGGATCCTCGATACCACCGATCCCCACGCGTCCGATCGCTTCAACCCGCTGGACATGATCCGCGTGGATGGGCTCCACGAGAAGGACGACGCCGAGGCGCTGGCGCGCCTGATGGTCATCCCCGACGCCAAGGAGTCGCATTGGGACAGCAAGGCCGAAGGCCTGCTCACCTGCCTGATCCTGCACGTGGTGCGGCTTGAGCCGCCCCTGCGCACCATGGCCCAACTGCGCACGCTCTCGACGCTTCCGCCGGAAACCCTCAAGGAGCTGCTGCACACAATCGCCAGCAGCGGCACGCGCGCCGCGCGCGAGCTGGCCGGCAGCTTCCTCGCCATGGAAGGCAGCGAGGAATACCGCAGCGTGCTGTCCAACGCGGAGAAAGCCACCCGCGTCTGGTCCTCGGCAAGCCCCGCCGGCGAAATCAGCACCTCATCGACCTTCCAGCTCAGCGAGCTGGTGAGCGAGGTGTCCACCATCTACCTCATCGTCGACGAGGAGAAGCTCTCGGTCTACGCGGGATTCCTGCGCGTGATGGTGGGTTGCGTGATCAACACGCTGACCCGCGGCAAGAACCTGCCACGGCCCAAGAAGAAGGTCTTGCTGCTGCTCGACGAGGCGGCTGCCCTCGGCAGCCTTGAACCGCTCGAGCGCGGGGTAGGGTACTTGCGTGCCTACTGCACCCCCCTTCTCGTCTTCCAGGACATGAGCCAGCTGCGCGAGCTCTATCGCCGATCCGGCTCGTTTCTGGCCAACGCCACCTGTAAGGTCTTCTTCAACGTTGCCGACCTGGAAGCCGCGAGGTTCGTTTCCGAGATCATCGGCCAGGCGACTTCACTCTCAAAGAACCAGGGCACCTCGCGGTCCAACATGGACATGGTGCGCGAGCAGCAGTCCATGGGACTGTCGGAGACCGGCCGCTGGCTGCTGGACCCGTCCGAAGTGTTGCGCCTGCCGGGCAGGCGCTCCCTGGTGCTCTATCGCAGCGACATCCTGCGCTATCCGGTCCTCGCCTCGAAGGTCAACTACCGCTCGTGGCGGCATTGGCGCTGGTGGGGGAAGTTCGACCGCTGGCGGCCCACCTAAGCTTTAGCGCGTCTCCTTGGGTACATACTTCTCAACGGCCTTCGCATAATTCCGGGCCCGGGCGGCATCAGCATCGGTAAGGGTGTGGCCAAACAGGCTTTGGCTGACGTCCGCAATCTGGCGCATCCCAGCGTCGTCATACATTTCGATGAGGCCGACCAGGGGCCGCATGCGCCACCGGAAGGTGCGGTCGTCTATCCACTTGGTGACCGGGCCGACGAGCTTGCCGGCCTTGGTCATGTCGTGCGCGATCATCGGTGCGACGGCTTCGGCAACCTTCTCCACGTCGCCCGCCAAGCTCAAGATGGTCGGCACATTGCGGACCATCTTGCCCATGCGCTGCATGTCCGCGTCCAGCTTCACCTTCTCGGTATAGCGCTGTTTGAGCGAGTAGTCGGGCGAGACGTAGAGTTCCCGAACGTCCCGGAAACGCCGCCGCAGCGGTTCGTACTGTTTCCTCTTGTCCAGGATGATTTGGCCCAGCTCGTCGAAGGTGCGGGCGTCTTTCAGCGTGTCCATGGCCAGGGGCGGAAGCGGAAGACTGTCAAGGTCGTGGATGGCATGCTCACTGCGGAAGCTGAGCATGGTCGCAGTAAGATCCGCGTAGGATTCTGCAAGCGACAGCTTCGCGGCATACAGCGCATTCCTTTCCGTCACGACCGTCGGAATCGCCAGGTAGATGGGGACGTGCCGGAACGGCAGGGTGAGGGTCTTGCCCAGCGTTTCCTCGAACATGAAGTCGGCCGGCAGCGTCGTCGCCGCGACCTGCGCCGTTATCGCGAGGTCCATATCGGCGGCGTCCCAGTAGTTCGCCTTGCCGACCCGCTCCATAAGTTCGGCCGAACGTGGCCTGGCAAAAATGGACTCCACCGCGCCCATCATGTTTTTCTCGTCCGCGCTCAGTGTGTAGAGGCGCAAGACGCCGGCTTCAGCAAGCGGCTCGAGGATCGGGGCGGCTCCTTTGCCGACCTTGGTCAGATCCAGCCCGTCATAAAGGATCGCAGCCTCGACGCCGGCGCACAAATCGAGAAAGTAGATGATGTCGAAATCTTCCTTGAGGCCTTCGAGGTCCGGGAAGCAGTCTTCGCCATTGATCAAAGCCGTGCCAATGTCGGCCGTCGCCTCATCTTGAGAGCTCATCGGCAGATCCTCGCGGAGCCTGTGCAAGCCTTAGTTTGCCACTTGAACTGTCAGTCGCCTAGGCATTGTTTTCCCTCAGTTCTGTTGCGAGCGTGACCGGGCCCTTACGTGAAGGTGCGTGAGATCCGGGCGCCGGTTCGTGGCGCGGTTTGACCAAACCGTGAAGCGAACAAGCTGGTTCTCACGCAAACCGAGCAACTCGAAGAACAACCGGTCGAGCTCCGCAATAAGCCGCTGAACTTGCGCCGCCCGCTTGCGGGCGTGCAGGGTTCGCTCCCAAGCCGACGCGCGGTCCTCGTGTGCATCAGTGAAGGTCTCCGAGTCGCGGATGCGGCTGGCGTAGTAGGCCTGCCGCGTCTTCAGGCGCGCGATGTGCCGTTGCGCCTTCGCGGCGGCCAAGCCGAACCGGCCGGCGTTGGCACGCAGGCGGCCGACGTTGTGGTCGGCGCGGCTGCCCTCGTCGAACTGCGTGTACGCTATCCTGCGGCGTTCCTTGCCGTCCGGCCTGCGGCGGACCGGCCCGGCGGCCTTGTCCCTACTGACGGGAGGTTGTTGGCGCACTGCCTTCCTCACCTTGGGGCCGACATGCAGCTCGGGAAGGCGTTCAAGCGTAACGGCACGAACATGGTCGCGCTGGGAGAGGGCGGACTCCCGTTGCGTGACGAGGCTGCGGTGGTCTACCCGCGCCTTGTGGCCCCTTCCCCGCAGAGCGTCGTTCTGATGGACCGCCCAAGCCTCGCGCCATTTTACCAGCATGGAGTCGCTGTTCCACGCGCGCGTCTTGACCCGCCGGAATCCCAGAGGGCCCGCCTGCCGCAGCGTCAACAACAGATGCGCATGGAAATTCCGCGGGTCGTCCCCCTTCTCGGGCACGGGGGCGTGGACGGCGAAGTCCACCACCATGCCCTGGGAGATAAATTGCTCTTTCACGAACGCGCGCACCAGCGCCAGGCGTTCCTCGTGCGTAAGCTCATGAGGCAGCGCCATGTTGATTTCACGGGCGAGCTGCGCATCGCGGCGTACCTCAATCGCCTCCACGTGATTCCAGAGCGTCTCACGGTCTCCAAGCCACTCCGCACATCCATCGGGTAAGACGATCTCCTCGTGAACGACGCCGCGACGCCTGCTGTAGTCCGCGATTGTCCCGCGTCGATGGTCCTTGAGAGCCTGGCCCGCACGATACGCCGCCATCGCGACAACCGAGCGCCCTTCGGAGCGCTTCACCGGCTGTGCGGACAGATGGTAGGACGCCAACCTCTTGTCTTTTTCTTTGTTCCTTGTCGCGTAGCGACTCTTCCGGCCGCCGTGGCGGCCGCGCACCTATGTCGCGAAGCGATGTATAAGTGCGCCATTCACCTGGCGAAGCCTCTTAGGACTCCAGTCAGGTTGCAAGAAAACATCACTCCCTGACGCGAATTCGCGCATATCTCGCCCAGCGAGCCGATGTCGTTGGTCAGACAAATCGGCCGGGGGCAAGCCCCCGGACCCCCAAATCCAAGAGCCACTGCAACCAACTTGCAGACGCCACCTCCTATCTAGTTGTAGACGGAACGTCGCGCGTCCTCGACGAAGTTTACGAAATCTTTGTTATAGAAGGCTTTTCGCTCGTCCCAGAATTGCTGGACAAGTGGCGCTCGCAACGTCGAGCCTATATCCGCGCGGATCGCGGAGATATCCGCCAATTGCGCGGTCTTCTGCATTTCGTAGAAACACGTGAGATGCAGGAATAAGAAAGTCAGGAATTGCTGCTCGATGTCGCTCAGACTTCTGCCTCGGATAGATTCGCTTTCTGAAAAAATCCGATACAGGTCAGGCTTATCAAGCGCGATCTTCCAAACGTCTCGATGATACTGTGTCAGTTTGAGGTAGTTCTCGACCTCGCGAGATTGCTGGCTACGCCTAAGCGTGGCGATGCCGATTGAGATACTGGTGATGATGCCAAGGGTTTGGGCGAGCTGAAACCAATGCGCTTTCAGGCCTTCCAAGATATCGAAGAAAAAGCCAAGCCAAAAGGCCTGTGTCATGAACTTACGAGCCCAAAGGCGGAGCTGGTTGCCTTGATGAAGATGAAAAGCTTCTGCAGTTCGGCGATCGTGGGCACATCATCCGTCACCCATCCGCCGAGAAAGCGTCCGTCTGGATCATGGTCGTAAATCACGGCAAGCCGAGCGTCGAAAACCATGAAGTCGTGCTGCGCGTTCTCTCGGAAGAGAACGTCCACAGCAACAAGGTTCGCGATAAAAATCCGCTCACCTAGTCGTTGGTTGAACTTGTAGTGCTCGAATTCCCATCGGATATAATCGCTTGGAGGAAAAGCGACAGGTCGGCAGCGTATGAAGTCAATTCCCCGCTCTCGAAAAGATTCGTACAACTCCACGTCATCCGCGTGGGACGCGGGAATGAGGTGAAGTGCTTCTTCCCAATTGCCCCTTTTGAAAGCATCAAAGCTCGGGTTTCCGGGCTCTTCATAGGCCTGTCGCGTCTCGAGTTTGAGGATTTGGCTGGAAACCGAATCCCACATCGACGTGAACGCAGCAGAAAAGGCATCGCCCTTTAGATAAGGGAGATGCCGTACAATGTCGCGTGTTGAGCAAAACATCAGTCGAGACTTGTCAGGTCGCCTTTTGCCGCAAGCACGAGGTTTCGAGGGAGAACGACGATCTCCTCGTCGGGGCCGCAGGACGCTCCGCCGGGCAAATGTCCCTTGAGCACGGAGGTCTTTCTGATACCGATAACGGCGATGCTGCCGTCGTCCAGCTCCCAGATGTCGGGGCAATGCTTGATCCCCGTGGTGACGCCAGCAGCATGAATGTCAGGCCCGATGCGACGCTTGAACATCAAATCCTCCTCGTTGGTTTAATATGACTCCGAAGTTAGCGGATCCCTTTGGCCCAGGACGGCCACCGGTATTCTACCAAACGGAACGCTTGCTGGCGATGGGCAAACTTATTTTGCTGATGCCAGCACCTGTTTAGGCTGAAACGCATTGTTGAAGACGCAAGAAGTCCGATATAAATAGCTGCAACCGACAGAAGGGCCTGAAGCCAACTCATAGCAATCTCCCGCAATATCCGGATGTTACCTGCTAAATCTTTGGTTGCAAGTGGCTTCCAGATCGACGCCAGCATCAGCTTTGCCGACGCCGCGGAGAAGGCGCAAAGGCTCGAAGATGAAGCCTACGCCACCAAGATGCTCGATATGATTGATCAGACAAATCGGGCGGGGGGGAAGCCCCCCCCCCCCCCCCGTGGGCGGGGGCGGGGGGGGGGCCCGGGGGGGAAGCGGGGTGTGCCCGAGGGCCCCCCCCTGGGGCGGGGGTGGGGCAAACAAACAGGACCCCCCCCCC
>NZ_JBVVPL010000015.1:135860-145449 GCF_055807615.1 Bradyrhizobium sp. MV1.5
CTGGCCCCCCCGCGCCTCCTCGCCCACTTCGTCCAAACTACCCCCCACCCACAACAAGTTCTATTATTTTTTTCACAAAAACCCCGGCGGGGCCCCCCCCCCCCCCCCACCCCGCTCTTGAGCGGGCGCGTTCAGTGCACCGTTGCTGAAGTCGAGTTGAGCCGTAGGCCAGCCGTGTGGCAGTGCTTGTCCTCAAGCTCAATGCCAACCGACGAACGTCCGGCGAGCCGTGTAGCCACGAGTGTCGAGCCAGACCCGCAGAACGGGTCGAGCACCAGTCCATCCTGCGGACAAAACGCTTCAATAAGCGGACGCAAGATATTGATTGGGTTCTGAGTGGGATGCAGGCGATTGCCAGTATACTCCCAGTCCATGACGTCAGGCACAGGTGCGCCGGTTAGCTCCGGGCGGCCCTTGGCGAGCAGATACGCCTGCTCGTGTCGGCTCTCAAGGAAGCCAATGCCGGAGGCATACCGCTTCTTGAACACGAGGTGCCCCACCAGGCGGAATCCCGCCTTGCGCCAGGCGCCGATGAACTTGTCGGCCGCATTCCAGCCGTAGAAGCTGACGCAGAAAGAGTCAGGCTTTAAGAGCCGGTACATTTCGGCAAAGGCCGGCTCCAGCCAATCATCGCGATTGTCATTCGCGATGGTCTGGCCGGTACGTGAGCGATAGCGGCATAGATAGGGCGGGTCTGTGAGAATGAAATCGACGCACGCGCTACCGATGCGCTGCATGATCTTGACGCAGTCACCAGCAAGTACGGTGTTGCGGATGTCTTGGGTGAGAAGAGTGCTCATGATTGCACCTCCTCGCCAAGCAGCTCGGCTTCCCAGTCGATGTTCTCACCGGGCATGCTGGTGAAATCAGCCAGTCCGTTGACGGTGTACAGCGCATTGGCTTTGGCTATCGCGTCTTCCTCGTCTGCGGCAAGCACAATGGTGACGTGAGGCTCCCAGTCTACGAAGCTTACGCGGTAGCGCCGCTGAGCGGCGGGGCTCATTGCCCCGCCTCCTCACCGGCATCGGCGGCCTTCGGTTCGCGAACGACCAGGCGGCCATCCAGCGGCAGGCAGCTCAGGCTGATGTTGAAGCCCTTGCCGTCATCGTGCGACCACGCTGCGCCGATCCGGGTCCAGAAGGCTTTGTCGCCTTCGCCCTCGACCACATAAACTCCGTGTGGGCGCGGTTTCTTTTCAGTGCGTTTCATTTGACTATCTCCCGTTTGGTTTTGCCGGCTGCGCCAATCGCGGCCGGACGGGAAATTTTGAGGACGCGAAGGATGAGCGGCGGCGCAATGGAGGGTCCGGCCGAGGGACCCGCTTGCGGGATACGGTTGGATGCCTTGCGCTGGTGCGCTTCGGGTCCAGTTTCCCCGTCCTTCTGGCCGTGCGTTGGGGATAGACGCGCCATGGGAGATAGATTGAGACGCAAGAGAACCGCGCCAGAATGCGTTTTCTGGTAGAAGGTGAGGGAAGAAGCCCCGCCGGGCGCCCAAGCGAACCAGGCGGGTTTTGAAGGCTGGCGGGTTTATGCGGCGAGCTTCCCACTGACTAAAGCCTGTCCGCGTAAAGGCCGGCTACTCCGCAGCGTAACCGGCGTGTTCGGTCCTTCATCCTTCACAGAGAGGGCTGGAGCTTCGCCGGCGTAACGCCAATCCCGGTCTGCATGCTGAACAAGGTCGCGACGTCCGTCGCCAGCGACATGTAGTCGTCGTAAGCCGCTTGGCTGGCGGGTCCGACGGCGGCCGTGAGGTTTGCCGGGAGGACGCCACTGTTCGCGGCGATCGCCGAGGCCCGGAATTTCTTCTCAGCCTGGCGCAGATCATCGATCGATTTGTTGAGGTCGGCCATGGAGGTCGGCGTCACCAGCTTGCCGCCGATGTAGACGACCTGGCTGAGCCCGAGGATGCCAAGCAGGGTCTGCGGAATCTCGAAGGAAGAAAGCTGGGTAACGCCGCCGATGATAAGCGCTCCCCCAACGACGATGCTGAAGATGAAACTCTGGTAGCGATAGACGTCGAATTCACCATCGGTCGTGAACAGGTCCCGCCAGTGGGCGTCGATGTCGTTCGGATTGAGCGTTGAGGGCAGCCATTGTTTCCGCAAGAGCCAAGCCTTGTTTTCGGGCGTGATCGTGGTGCGGGAGTTGTCGGCACCCTTGGCCACCGTTGAGCCGATGCCGGCGATGCCGAGAAGCAGCAGGACGGTGCTCGAAATATCAGTGAGCACGCCGGTGCGAAGAAGGAAATAGGTGATCAGTCCGAAAACGATGAGGGAGAACATCATGATCTGGAGCTTGCCGAGGCTTGCCTTGCCATCAGTTCCTGCGCTCATCGCGATCGGGTCGAGATAGGCGAACAAGTGCGTGGGACGGCTTGACCTGAAGGCGAACGCGGCAATCAGGTAGCCCAGAAACACGATGAGCCAGGCGAGCCCCGAGCTATACAGACTTGGGCTCACCCGTACCGCCGTCTCGGAAACTTTGAAGGGCGACCCATCATGGCAGGTGAAGACATACAGCTGCGCTTGTCTCCAGGGCGCCTCAAGCACATCGGGGATGCGTAAATTGACGATGGTGCGGTCCTTCTTCATCAAGCCCTTCTTGATAATCGGATCAGTGTCAGCCGCTTGACGCGCCTTGACGTCGGGTCGGTCCATGATGATCGGCGTCGATGTGCCGATGTCGAGGGCGCCGAAGTAGAACTCGGACTCCGAGAAGGGTTCGTCCAGGCCGACGTCGACGTTTCCTCCGGTCGGGAGCAGGAACGTATCCAGGATAATCCTGCCGCCGACCTGCCGCCGCTTGTTGAGCAATTCAGAACCGGCATCCTCCGACGTGATGCAGAGGTCGCGGGGGTCGTGTTTCTTCTTTGCGGGCGGAGCGGGCTTTCCGGGGATGGCTTCGGCGGGAGCGGCCGGCTTAGCCGGCGCTTCAGCAGGTGCCTGGCCATTCTGCACCGACGGGCTCTGAGCATGCGCGCCGAGACTGAACAGAATCGTGAGGATAAGGACGGTGCCTGGGATCAGGACTGAACACGATCGCATGTTGCCGCTCCTGCTCTCGATTAGACTCGTAGGGTTTCGATCAGATGCGGCTTCAGCCCGTTCTCGGCGATGAATACCGGCTCATCCGGATTGTTACGGGCGGGCGGACAGTTAGGATTGTCAATCCAGTCATCGCGATGAGGAACGTCGTCCAGTCCGACCGCGAAGATGTCGACATGGTCACCGTCGATGCGCAGCCTCAGGAAATTGTTGTATCGACCGAGGCGCAACGCGCTGAAGGCATCGTTACGGTTCATGCGCATCCACCGGCAGGTGATGAGGAGATTGAGGCCAAACAGGGTACTGCCGACGAAAAAGCCGACGATGCCCATCTCCACGAGCAGGCGGATGAGCTGCGGCCATACATCAAACCATCGGCCCGGAAAGAGTGGGTTTGCGTCGTTACAGAGCTTGAACAGGTGACCTGCCGCGATGACCGTAGCCGCCTGCGCTAGGGCATGAACCGCGCTGCTAATGAGAACTCCCCAACCGCGCGACTTCTCCTGGTTCATGGTGTAGCCCATGATTGCCCAGGCGAAGATGCCTGTGATGATGATGTAGACGTCCCATTCATCGCGAAGCGAGATGGCAATCCCGCAAAGCGAGTAGATGGCTCCCATCAGGAGCGAGAAATCCCAGTTCGTAAAGGCGAAGAACAGGTTTCGCCAGACGAGCGAACGGCAGATGTCCATGGAGGGATAGCAGGCCGGGGCTGTCTGTTTGCCTGGTTGTGCCGAGGGTATCTGACCAAGCTGGAGGTTCTTCCTCGTCGTCAGCCACTTGAGCGATACGCTTTGCTCGAGGTGGTGCGTCGGATGCAGGAACGCCCCGCCGCCGCCCGAGGTGATGAACTGCGTATCGGCCGACGCGTACCGGCTGTAGTGGTGGGTGTCGCCGGAAAGAAGAATGGGAACGGTGTGTCCCTTGGACGTGCCGTCCGGCTTCCTGGCCTCGACAGCGAGGCCGACTGCAAAGTCTGTGATCTCCCAGGATTTGCTGTTGGTGTCGGTGTAGAGCCATCCTGGCTCGGCGCTGCACATGACGATCTTGGAGTTGTCCGGCATGTTGGCCGCGATGCGGCCGAAGTAGTCGGCCTGAGGCTGGTCCATGTCGTCGGCGAGTTGGATATCGGTGGCCCAAAGCCACCAGGTATCGGTCAACTGGATCGCGAAGTAGCTGCGCCGCTGCTGGCTCCGCCAACTGCCAAGATGCCAATGCTTTTCCCGGCAGAAGAAGGCGAGGAACAGGTCCAGGCCGTCATACCAGTCGTGATTCCCCGGGATGGCGAATACCGGAAATCCCTCACCGGTATGATGGTCATGATCAGGAGAAGCCCAGGCATAGGGCTGGTGCAGTTGATTGGTGTAGGCCTGCCGGCTTGCTTTTGGATAGACCTCGTCACCACCCATCACGAGGAGCTGGCCACGCGGAAGCGTCTGGCCGTCGACAACGAGCTCCTTCCGTCCCAGCAGGGTAGCCATCGCGTAGGTGCTGTCGAAGCCGTCGCCAAGGTCAGCGACGAAATGGAACCAGACCACACCACCGTGGTCCGCTGCGAGCTTCGCCTTGAGCGCTGTCGCGCGTTTCATGTGCTCGTCGACGCTGACGGTATCGAGAGCGGCAATCGTCAGGCGGCGATCGGCGTAACGGCCGAAGGTCGATGACAGGATCACGTTGTTGAGGAGTGCGAGCAGAAGGTTTGGGCTAAACCAGTGGGCCATGCGCGGAAATCGCGCGTAATCGTCCAGCGGCTGCACGGCCATGCGAATTCCCCCCAGCGTCAAATAACTAAATCAATGGGTTGAGCGTATCAGCCGCGCCCGGGAATGCAACCAGTGATAGCGACATGTCCACATTGGTTGCGGTGATCCAGAATTGCCTGTGGGATTGCCATAGAAAGAGCCGGGGGCGGCCGCCCCCGGCGGACCCCCGCACCGCAGTGACGACGAATGAGCTACCTCGCAGAAAGAACCGTCACGGCTCTATACGATCTATGCGGGAGTCGCGTATCAGTTGCATCATATGAAAATCTATCGTTTAATCGCCACGTTTCAAGACGTTCTTTTTGCGTTGGGGCATTCTATGAACGAGGCGGCGTTCGTTTGGAGCGCGTTGGCGCTTCCGTGGATATCCTTTGCCGCATTTCTGGTCCTGTCCTACAGGCAGCTCACGGCTGCCGCCGCCGCCGTTGCAAAGGATGCTCAGGGCACGGCAGCCGGTGCTGCCAAGAACCTTGCGAGCCCTCCCGCACCAAAGGCCGGCGAAAAGACCCTTCTCGATTTTGATCCAGCGAAGCTGTTTGAGAACGCCAGCAAAGCTGGTCGACAGCCTGACAAAGGCAGGCCCGGGTCTGGCCGCGTTAGGCGCGTCGGTTCTTTTCCTCGCGATTGCCGCCGATGGCATTCAAAATCCGAGTGGCGGGACGCCACAGGGCGGCGGCATGTCGACTACGACCGAGACCGGTCAAAAAAATGCGCCCCCCAAGCAGTGAGGCGCAGCATCTGACTTAACAAAACGGGGGCGGGCCATGGCGAAACCAGCGAAGGCGAAAAAGGGCGGCAAGCGATCGGTCGGTCGGAAACCGCATGTTCTATTCAGTGACGCGCATGCGATCGCGAAAACGATTTCAGCATCCAAGATCCATGATCTCTGGGTTGAGGTTCTTGGGCGGCCCATAAAAGATCTCGGCGACTCTCCAAGCGACTACAACATTCCGAATGTCATCGCATACGCCGCCTTCTTGAATGGAACGTCCCAGTTCAAGCGTTATGGCCTGGACCTCCAGCAGTCTGATGTCGTGAATGTCGATACGATGGGTAAGCTGGGAGGTGCCATCGTCAAAAATTTCCAAGGGAATGGCTGGACCGTGACGGCTGATTGAGGAGGTCACCATGCGCCTGAAGATTGGTCTTGCATTCGTCTTGATGGGAATGCCTTGCAGCGCGGGCGCTCTGACGCTCGAAGAGCTTCAGCGTTACGACAAGAACAAGGATGGTGCCCTCAACGAGGCTGAATACGATATCTATCGCGCTCACCGCGACGATCCCGTCCTAGCCAAGTACGATAAGAACACGGACGGCAAGCTCGACCGCGTAGAGTATCAGGTACTCCAGGCGGACATAAAGAAGCGCTATGGCGGGAATGGGCCTCCCGCAACGAAGCCGGAGACTGATCCCGAGAAGCTGTTTGCCGTCGGCAAAGAGGTCAGCGATGCCAAGCGTGGTGGTTTGCCGCTGGAGGACCTTGCTCAGACTCCAAAACCCGATCCGGACGAATGCAAGCAGCCCCAGGAGATCTTTGTCCGCCGCGACCGGATGGATAGTTTCCTGTACGGGATTACGCCCCGCTCGAAAGCGCTTGGCGCGTCGATTACCTATACAGGTGATGAGGCCGAGCATGTAAAGACGGCTAAGATCAACGGAATGGTCGCGGTTCTTCCGGCGGGTTGGCGGCAGCCGTGCCTACCCCGACCGGATGGATACGCCACGGACCAGGCCTACTTGTCGGCGTTCGCCATCGCGCCGTGGGTGTCTGCACAAGGGACGATCAACGATCCGGTCAAAAAATCAGAAAGGAGTGCGTTGAGCGGTGGCTTCGACGCGCAATGGACGGTCTTCAGCGGCTTTTTTAACCTGCAGGCTTTCAAGGTCTCACCGTATTATCAAACGGACTTTCGAGGTGTGGCCCGCTCGGATGGCGTCACCGCGACGTGGGAGCCTTGGAAGTATGAGGCCAGACTCGGTGGATCGCCGACACTGTTCTCTCCGAATTTCGATTGGTATTGGCGAGTTCAGGCCGAGGCCGATGCGCGTCGGGTGGACAAGATCGGCTTCACAGACTTGCAAGTCGGCAATTACGCCTGGCTAGGCGGGACCGTACAGTTGTACGGATTCTTCTTCCCGACCAGCATGGTTGTCCCTGAGTTTCTGCGCAACAGGTTGAACCTGGTGGTGACCTATCAGGGGTATTGGGATGCGTATTCATCAGCCTCCATCTCTCGGTACGCCACGGAGCTTGCATATAACATCACCGAAAATGGCGATGCTTCAGTCTCGATAGGCTACGAGCGCGGAACAAACAAAGACACGATGACGTGGCTGAATCAATATGTCGTCAGGTTGAACTACAAGTATTGACGCGTCGATCGGTGTGTTCGCGGAAAAATCCGCTGATGCGAGTGTTGTGTTTCAGCAGGGCCAACCGCAAGCCTGCTGCTGAAAACGAACCGACCATTTTAGAGCGACACTCCGGATACTTTTGAATGAATTCAAATAGGGAGAGATCTGATGGCGTTTGGTGACGATCTTATCGCCTTGGCAAGGACACACGTCGGCGAAAAATACGTACTCGGCGCAAGGGCGAAGTTCTTGCAGCCCCAATTCAAAGGTCCTTGGGATTGTGCCGAATTTGTTTCTTGGGTGATTTTCCAGGTTAGTAACGAAAAGCTCCTGCTGGGTTGCGTTCCGCGAGATCCAGCGCGGGCCGACGCATACACCGGCTATTGGGCCGACGATGCGAAGAAGTACGGGCTGATCATTTCGGTCGGCGATGCTCTTAGAACGGCCGGAGCTGTCCTGCTGAGAACTCCCGTCGGCAAGCCCCACGGCCACATCGCATTTAGCGCGGGAGACGGAAAGAAGACTGTCGAGGCCTATGATACGGCGCACGGCGTCATTAACGGCCCGGCCGACCCGGTTGCACGGGGTTGGGAATTCGGTGTGAGAATTCCAAAACCCGACGAGTGGGCGTCCTTAACGGAGGTAGCGAGCAAGCCGAAGAACTGGTTCTTTCGTCCGACGGCGTCGCCGTTACCGGATCCTCGTGTTGAGAGCATCGAAAATGCACTTCAAGACAAGGGCGTCAAGATCGGGAGCGGCACGGGTCGGTTCACGCCGAAACTCGCGCGGGCCGTTGCAACGTTTCAGAAGCAGGAAGATCTCGTCGTCGACGGTATGGTGGGGAAACAGACTTCGAAGGCGCTTGAGCTAGATTGGCGCTCAGAATCGGCCCCGTCGGGCATCTATAACGACAAGTATCACGTGTTTTTTGACTCTCTCGTGCCGGGAGGGTTTTTCAGCCACGATCCGGATGACTTGAGTGTCAGGCGCTCAATACGAACCAACAATGCAGGTGCCCTGAACTATAGCGCCTGGCAAAAGAATGTACGCGGTTATGTCGGAATTACGCCGCCGGACAATAGTCCGAATCACAATCGGACGACGATTTATCGCACGCCGGAGCATGGGGTCGCCGCCTGGTATATCCTGCTAGCAGATCGATACGGGTTCGGCGCCGCCGGCGCCTTCTCTCTGGAAACCTTGGCCAGGAAATATGCCGGCGGAGGTGCGAGTGACGCAGACGTTCGCGCTTACACTGCCGGCTGGTCTAAAGCCTCGGGCGGCACGTTGACCGCAGCCTCGACATTTCACATTCAGAGTACCGACGAACTGCTCTCTCTCGGAAAAGCAATGTACACGCATGAAATTGGCAGGAAGAGCCCGCTCAAGGACGAACAAATCAGATTTGGAATCGATAACCAGCGTAACGGGTCAATGCCGGCGTGATTTTTGTAAGGTGAGATCTTAGGGAGCTGGAAATGCCTGAAGCAACATTCATTCATCCATTATTCGGACCCGTCCGCTTTAGAACCGTAGATTCTACATGGGTGCGCGGTGGCCAGATTGTCTTCCTGAGTGGCTTTGACACGAACGATATCCAACCTGTCAATATTCCACAGCTTGTCAATATCCCAGGTTCGCACGGCGGCAGACCAAGTTTTCACAAGCGGGCACATGAACAACTGTTGATGGTCTTTGCCGATATCGACCGGTTGGGACTTCTCCATCATATCAAGACATGTGCTGGTTCACTTAACTCGCGGCTCAAGAAGCCCGTCAACGGGGCATTGAGCAAGGAACCGTCCAATCATGCTTTTGGGATTGCCATTGATCTGAATGCGGATGATGGCTCCTTGGGTGCGTCGGTTGCGCCGGTCGCACCGGTATTTGAGGCCTTGCAGTTCAAGTGGGGGAAATCGTTCAATGATCCCATGCATTTCGAAGTGAAGACATTTATCGATCATCCTCGTTCAATTGCACAGGACGTCGTAGCCCATCTCGATGGTGTCCCTGTCGATATTGGCGCTATGAACCTGACAGGGAATCTTGTTGCCAACGTCGCGAAGGCGTCCACCGCTCTTCGTATTGTTGCGAACCCCGCCAACGGCTCGAAGGTTCGTCTCAAAGGACCAGGAGGGACTCGGACGCTGAACGTCCGTCAGCTTGGCGATAATATGTATGCATCCTTACCCCATATCGCTGGTCTCGCTAAGTTGAAGATGTCGTACGACAATCAAGCCAAGACCGCGCATCTCACCTCTTGATGGTGTGGTCAGAGCAGGCGAGCATGCTCATTAGGAAGGTGCCCCCCCCCCCCCGGGGCGGGGGCAAATTTTTTGGGTATTAAAAACCCCCCCCCAAGGCGCCCCCCCCCGCCCCGCCGCGGACCCCCCCCCCCCCCCACCCGGGCGCCCCCCCGGCCCCC
>NZ_JBVVPL010000016.1:0-15891 GCF_055807615.1 Bradyrhizobium sp. MV1.5
AAAACCTTGGGGTCACCGCTCTCCAGGCAATGCAAAACTCTCCCGGCGGGAGCAAAACATTCTCAAGCTCTGAGGAGACCGCGGAGCGGTCGTCTCGAAGGACGAGGCGTTCATGGGGGCGGAAGCTTCTCACCACCCGCGCGCGCCCCACCGCTCCGCAATTAACCTCAGCCATGCTGCCGAATGAAACGCACTCATCAAGAGATGCATCGGCACCATCCCGCCCAGCATCGCTCCATGCCCGGCGGCACACAGCATGTCCGCCGGGCCATCAAGCATGGCCGTCAGCACGGCCATGATCGCGAAGGTCGGCGTCGCCGCTAGCCCCAACCATCTGGCGAGGTGGCGCGCTGCCACCACGCCGTTGCGGCTCGCGCCGGCAGTTGCGTTGACGGGACTAGTCACGTCCTTCAGCCGCCCGCCTCGCGTAGCGCCTTCTCTCCGGCGGTCGACACCTCGACCCATTTCTTGTCGGGCGCCGCACCTTCGGTATAGCTGTCGTGCCAGTTCCACCATTTGTAGGTCGGCGTCTGCGGATAGCCCTTCGGTGAATCCTCCCAGACCTCCTGCCGTCCCAGCGGCGTGATGTCGAGATAATTCCAGGTACCGCCCATCTGCTCGTCGCCCCGGCTCTTGACGAAGTAGGTGCGGAAGATGCGCGTCCCGTCGCGGTAAAACACATTCGTCCCGTGCCATTCGTCGACGCCGTAATCCGCATCGAAACTGTCGGTGACGGTGACCCATGGCATGGTCCAGCCCATCCGCTGCTTCAGCCTGCTGATATCGGCCTGAGGTGCGCGCGAGGCGAACACCAGCGTGGTGTCGCGGGCGTTCAGATGCGCGACATGGGCGACCTGGTCGGCCACCATGGAGCAGCCGCGGCAGGCGTGATCCGGCCAGCCGAACACGCCCGGCTCGAAGAAGGCGCGATAGACGATCAGCTGCCGCCGGCCCTGGAACAGGTCGTGCAGACTGACCTTGCCGCCGGGCCCCTCGAACGCATAGGTTTTGGTGACTTCCATCCACGGCATGCGCCGGCGCTCGGCGGCCAGGGCGTCGCGGGCACGGGTATGCGCCTTTTCCTTCACGAGCAGTTGCTGACGGGCGGCCTCCCAGTCCTGCGGCGACACCACCGGTGGTGTTTGCATGGCGGCCTGTCCGTTATTTCCTGCGTTGTCAGCTGATGTCATCATGGCTCTCCAACTTTTCCCGGGCGGCCGTTCCGTATCTCGCTATGCAAGATGCGGAACCGCTCGCCCCTCGCCGCACATTGTCGGCCGTCAACGATCTCTCGCACCGGACGGTTGCGTGGTGGGAGTAACAAGTGTGGCGGGATTTGAATGGAGTCGCTGATCACGGCCGCGGCGCGCGCGCTCCAAGCCGGCGATCCGCTCGGCGCGCTGAACCGCGTTGCGCTGCGCAACGATGCGCCTTCGCTGGCGCTGCGCGGCATCGCGATGGCGCAGCTCGGCGATCTCGCGAAGGCGAAGACGTTGCTGCGCAGCGCCGCACGCGCCTTCGGCCCGAGAGAGGCGGTCGCGCGCGCCAGATGTGTGGTGGCGGAGGCCGAGATCGCGCTCGTCTCGCGCGACCTGAACTGGCCGGCGAAGACGCTCGCGGCGGCGCGGGCGACGCTCGCAAGCCACGGTGACCTCGCCAACGCCGCCCATGCGGGTCACATCGAGGCGCGCCGACTTCTCCTTCTCGGACGCCTCGACGAGGCCGAGCGCACGCTGGCCGAGATCAAGTCCACTCCGCTGCCCCCGGCTGCGCAGGTCGCCCGCGAGCTCGTGATTGCCGGCATTGCCATCAGGCGGCTCAGAACGAAAGCCGCGCGCGCGGCGCTCGGGCGCGCGGCGAGCGCAGCACGGCAGGCCGGCATTCCAGCGCTTGCAGCCGAGGTCGAAGGCACGAGCCGCGTGCTCGACACGCCCGCAGCGCGCCTGGTCACGCGCGGGCACGAACGGCCGTTACTGCTCGAAGAGGTCGAGGACCTCGCGACATCGGAGGCGCTCGTGGTGGACACGTTCCATCATACGGTTCGCAGGCGAGGCATCCTCGTGCCGCTTGGAAGGCGGCCGGTGCTGTTCGCGCTCGCCCGCATGCTGGCGCAGGCCTGGCCCTCGGACGTCTCGCGGGAGGCGTTGATCACAGGAGCGTTTCAGGCAAGGCACGTCGATGAATCGCATCGCGCCCGGCTGCGTGTTGAAATCGGGCGGCTCCGCACCAAGCTCAAGCCTCTCGCCGATGTCAGCGCGACCAGGCAAGGTTTTGCGCTGACGCCGCGCAAGACACCGCGCAAGACGCCGCAGGTTCTGGTGCTGGCACGACCCGTCGAGGAAAAGCACGCCAATGTGCTCGCCTTCCTCTCCGATGGCGAGCCCTGGTCGAGCTCGGCGCTCGCGCTGGCGCTGGGAACGAGCGCGCGCACCGTGCAGCGGGCCCTCGAAGAACTGGCGCGATCGAACAAGGTGCAGTCCTTCGGACACGGACGGGCGCGGCGCTGGATGACGCCGCCCGTGCCGGGTTTCCCGACAGGCTTGTTACTCCCCGGACCGCTCCTGAAGACGTAAGGTGGAATTCACCCCACAGGGACCGAGCAGATGAAACGTTCAGCCGCCGAGATCGTCAGGGAATACGGGCCCTTTGCGGGGGTCGAAGCCGTGCACGGCGTCACCTATGACGGCAGCCATATGTGGTTCGCGTCCGGCGACAGATTGAACGCGGTCGATCCGGCCGATGGCAAGATCACCCGCTCCATCGATGTCGCCGCGCATGCGGGAACGGCGTTCGACGGGCGCCACCTGTTCCAGATCGCCGAGGACCGCATCCAGAAGATCGACGCGGCGACCGGCAAGGTGCTCGCCACCATCCCGGCACCCGGCGGCGGTGGCGATTCCGGATTGGCCTGGGCCGAGGGCTCGCTCTGGGTCGGGCAGTATCGGGAGCGCAAGATCCATCAGGTCGATCCCCAGACGGGAAAAATTCTCCGCACCATCGAAAGCAAGCGCTTCGTCACCGGCGTGACCTGGATCGACGGCGAGCTCTGGCACGGCACCTGGGAAGGCGAGGACAGCGACATCAGGCGGATCGACCCCGAGACGGGCAAGGTGCTGGAGCAGCTCGACCTGCCCGCCGGGACGATGGTGTCAGGATTGGAGTCCGACGGCAGCGACCGTTTCTTCTGCGGTGGCGGAGATCGCGGCAATGTGAGAGCGGTGCGCCGTCCCCAGCGTGACTAGCAAAGCAAATACGCGGCGATGGCGCGATACGATCGCTTAGCGAGGAACAAAATTGATCTGCCAATCGAAATAATTCTCGTCGTCCGAGGTGAAATCAATCGTCACCCTTGATACGTTCCTGATCCCGGCAATGCAAAGATCCGGCGGATTTGAGGAAGACAAATCATCCGTCGGATTGAAGGTTTGTTCGACAGACTCGACCTTGCTCGTCCCGTCGAGCATCAGCTTTGTGATTTTGCCGCGGTAGCTGTGGGATTTTCCATCGAGAGCGGGACGCCCATAATGGTTGAATACGAAGCAATATCCCTGCTGCGAAGGCAACTCGATTTCGCCATTCCCTGACACCGCGCGAAATCGCTTCTTTTCAAGGTTATCGGCATGTCTTATTGCCGTTGCGTTGAAAAACAAGCTTCCGTACGCAGTATCGCGGTGCATATCTCGATAACTATCGTACGATGCTCCTAGCGGGGCGGCCGAAAGAGATTCGCATCCGAAGCCGAGGAACAGAATCGCGGACAATTTAGCCAGACGCATCGGGATTCCTTTGCGGGATTGCAAAAAACAAAGTGAGGAGGCTGTAGAAAATGAGCAGGCCTGGCGCCACAATTTCTATATTTGCACCAATCCCGAGTGGCACGTCTTTGAACCGCGGAGTATCGATGTTCATTGCCCAAACGAGAAAGCCGCAGAGCAGAATGAACTGAACGAACGCGTTTCTCACATTGTAGAACTTCCAGTAGATCGCAACGTTGAAAATCGAGAGCCCAACCAGGACACACAGCATCAGCTTGGTGCCCTCGGCGGGCAGCACACCATTTGCCTTCAACAAAGACTGGAATGCGAGATACGCCCCCGTGACCTCCGCGGGAAAGTACATCCGAAGATTTTCGAGCCTCTTGTCCATTCTGCCCCCCGATCGATTTCGTATATTGAATTGCTTTTTTGATATTTTCAACCAAGACGCGTCCCGAATCTGCTTCCAGTATGCTTGGCTGCATCTCGGTCTTTGGCGGCGGGCGTACCATCACCCTCCTCCCAAAGCCAACTCGGACCGTCCCTCGTCCCAATTCCACCCCATCGGTACGCTCTAGCGCCTCTCTCGCCCGCCCTGTAAAATCCCTCCCGGGGCGGCCTGGGGGATTGATGCGACTGACGCTGAACTTGAAAACTGTCCTGATCGCCGTCGCGGTGCTCGCGGCGTCGTTTTTCATCAGCCTGAAGGCGATGGACTGGCTGTCGCCGCGTGCGACGAATTCCGCACCGCCGGTGGCGCAACTGCCGCCGCTGCCGCCGGTCGCGAAGAGCTCGATCGTGGTGGCGCCGGTCGCGATCGCGCTGTCGGCGATCCGCGAGCAGGCCGAGAAGGCCGCCCCGCGCAATTTCGCCGGCAAGGCCGAGAACCCGATTTCGCAAATCCTGGAGAACGCCGACATCGGCTGGTCGGCCGTACGCGGGCCGATGGCGACTGCCGGCGACAAGGACGTGCTGACAATCTCGACGCCGCTCACGGGCAAGCTGAACGTGACGGGCTCGCTGTCGTCGAAAGCCACCGGTGCGCTCGGCGAGGCGCTCGGTAGCGTGCTCGGCGGCAATGCTGCGAAACAGATCGGCGCGGTCAACATCAAGAACCTGAACGCCAGCGCCGAGATCAAGGGCAACGTCGTCGTCACCTCGCGGCCGAAGCTCGCGGCCAGCTGGCATCTCGAGCCCAATCTCGGCGCCCAGGTCAATCTTGGCGACACCAACCTCAACATCTCGGGCGCCAAGGTCAACGTGCCGGCGCAGGTGAAGCCGCTGATCGACAAGACCGTCGGCGAACAAATCAACGCCGTCTCCGAACGCATGCGCAACGATCCGACCTTGCGGGAGAACGCGAAGCTGCAATGGGCAAAGGCCTGCCGCTCGATCCCGTTGCAAGGCTCGGGCTCCTCGGCCGCGCTGCCGCCACTCTGGCTGGAGATGAAGCCGATCCGCGCCATCGCGGCGCAGCCGCGCGTCGACGCTCAGGCCGTGACCCTGCTGCTGGGCCTGGAAGCGGAGACGCGCGTCACCTCGACGCCGACCAAGCCCGACTGCCCGTTCCCCGACAAGATCTCGATCGTGCCGCCGACCGGCACCGGCGTGAACATCGGCGTACCGATCGACGTCCCCTTCACCGAGATCAACAAGCTGATCGCGGCGCAGATGGTCGGCCACACCTATCCCGAGGACGGCTCCGGTCCCGTGGACGTCACCGTCAAGAGCGTCAACGTGATCCCGTCGGGCGAACGCCTCCTGATCTCGCTGCTGGTGCGCGCCAAGGAGAAGAAGAGCTGGCTCGGTCTCGGCGCCGAAGCGACCGTGCACATCTGGGGCCGGCCGATGCTCGACCAGGCGCAGCAGACGCTGCGGCTCGCCGATATCCAGCTCGCGGTGGAGTCCGAGGCGGCCTTCGGCCTGCTGGGTGCCGCGGCGCGCGCGGTGGTGCCGCAGATGCAGCAGGCGCTGGTGCAGAAAGCGACGGTCGATCTGAAGCCGATTGCCGCCAACGCACGCGAGAAGATCGCCGCCGCGATCGCCGACTACCAGAAGAACGAGGACGGCATCAAGGTCGAGGCGAAGATCGACAGCCTGACTCTCGCTGATATCGCCTTCGATTCCAAGACACTGCGTGTGATCGCGGAAGCCGGCGGCTCGCTGAATGTGTCCGTGACGAAATTGTCCGGGATGTAGCGCGCCCTTCCTCGACGGCTCCGTGCGCTCAGTCACTTGCGCCGCTGGCAATCTGGACGGAGGATGCTAAGCTGTTCCTCGCACCCCCGGGGACGAGGTGCTGACAACGCGAGGACGACATGGAAGCCGGCATGGTCACGCCTGCGCCGGCACTGGTGCGCTTTTCCGGCATTCAGAAGACCTACGATGGCGAGCACCTCGTGGTGAAGAACCTCGATCTCGACATCAGGAAGGGCGAGTTCGTCACGCTGCTTGGTCCGTCGGGCTCGGGCAAGACGACCACGCTGATGATGCTGGCCGGCTTCGAGGTTCCGACCCATGGCGAGATCTACCTGGCGGACCGGCCCATCAAGAACGTACCGCCACACAAGCGCGATATCGGCATGGTGTTCCAGAACTATGCCTTGTTTCCGCACTTGACGATTGCGGAGAATATCGCCTTCCCGCTGTCCGTCCGCAACACGAACAAGGCCGAAGCGCAGGAGCGCGTGGGAGCGGCGTTGCGCATGATCAAGATGGAAGCCCTGGCGCACCGGCGGCCCGGGCAGCTGTCCGGCGGTCAGCAGCAGCGCGTGGCCCTGGCCCGCGCGCTCGTTTTCAATCCGCAACTCGTGCTGATGGACGAGCCCCTGGGCGCCCTGGACAAGCGCCTGCGGGAGCAGATGCAGCTGGAGATCAAGCAATTGCACGAGACGATGGGCATCACCGTCGTCTACGTCACCCACGATCAAAGTGAAGCGCTCACCATGTCGGACCGCATCGCCGTATTCAACGACGGCATCGTGCAGCAGATCGACAGGCCCGACGCGCTGTATGAGCATCCGGTGAACAGCTTCGTCGCCCATTTCATCGGCGAGAACAATGTGCTGTCCGGCACCGTCGAGACGCTCGAAAAACAATATTGCCGCGTTGCGCTGGCGGGCGGCGGCGCCGTGACCGCACGAGCGGTCAACGTATCAGGCGCGGGCGCATCGACCTCGCTGTCGGTGCGGCCGGAGCGGATCGCCATTATCCCGGACGGCACCTCCGGCGACGAACCGAACCGACTGCCGGCCAAGGTGCAGAACACCATTTATCTCGGCGACCACGCGTTGGCCGTGCTCGACGTCGCCGACAACAGGGAGTTCATGGTCAAGCTTCAGCCGGGGACGCATGACAGTCTGAGAGCTGGCAGCCTTACACCTGGCGATGACGTGTTCATCACCTTCCGCCCGGAGGACTGCCTGGCCCTCGATCCCGTCTGATCCAGTCATGCAGCATCGCTCCAACGCGGGCGGACCTGCACCAACCAAGCTCAACGCAAGTCACTTGAAGAAGAAGGACAAAGACCATGCTGAAGCGCAAGATTGTTCTGGGTTTCGCCGCGGCACTCACCGCCAGCGCGGCGCTGGCCACGGTCGCGCAGGCGCGTGACCTCACCGTCGTGTCGTGGGGCGGCGCCTATCAGGATGCCCAGAAGAAGGTCTATTTCGAGCCGTTCAAGAAAGCGGCCGGTGTGCCCATGAACGACGAATCTTGGGACGGCGGCGTCGGCGTGCTGCGCGCCAAGGTGCAGGGTGGTGCCGCCACCTGGGACGTGGTCCAGGTCGAAAGCGACGAGCTCGCAGTCGGCTGCGAGGAAGGCCTGTTCGAGAAGCTCGACTATTCGAAGATCGGCGGCGAGGCAGCCTATATCCCACCGTCAGTCAACGCTTGCGGCGTTGGCGCCATCCTCTACGATTTCGTTCTCGGCTACGACAAGGACAAGCTGAAGGAGGCCCCAAAGGGCTGGGCCGACTTCTTCGATACCAAGAAGATCCCGGGCAAGCGCGCCCTTCGTCAGGGGCCGAAGACCACGCTGGAGATCGCCCTCATGGCCGACGGCGTCGCGCCAAAGGACGTCTACAAGGTGCTGGCGACCGACGAAGGCATCGAGCGCGCATTCAAGAAGCTGGACACCATCAAGGGCGACATCGTCTGGTGGAAGGCCGGCGCTCAGCCGCCGCAATTGCTCGCCTCGGGCGAGGTGGCGATGACCTCGGTCTACAATGGCCGCATCGACACAGCGAACAAGAACGAGAAGAAGAATTTCGGCATGGTCTGGGACGGAGCGCTCTTCACCCTCGACAGCTGGGTGATCCTGAAAGGCAGCCCGAACAAGGACGCGGCCTACAAGTTCCTGGACTTCGTCGGCAAAGCGGAGAACCAATCGAAATTGTCGGAGAACATTGCTTATGGCACCTCGAACAAGAACGCAGCCGCCCTGCTCGCGCCTGCTGTTCTGAAGGACCTGCCGACAGCGCCCGATAACATCAAGAATGCGGTCGAGATCAACGTTGCCTTCTGGCTCGAGAACATCGACCGCCTGACCGAGCGCTTCAACAAATGGGCAGCGAAGTAGCGCACGGCCGAACCGGCGTGCGGAGCGCTTTGGCAGCAGTTTCGTCGCGGCCATCCTTCGAGACGCCCGCCTTAGGCGGGCTCCTCAGGATGAGGAGGGAGCGTGCGGCGGCGATTTCACGACAGGCACCAATGTCGATGAGCCTCATCCTGAGGAGACCGCCACCGGGTCCGCGCAAAGCGCGGCCCGATGACAGGCTCCGCGGTCGTCTCGAAGGACGAGGCGCGCGCTCAGACCGCTCCAAAACACCATCTGGGATGGCCCTGACTGAAATGGCGAGGGATGCCCGGTCAAAGAGGCTCATCCCATGACAGCCTCGCTCCTGACCGGCGCCGATGCCCGGACCGAAGTGCCGCTCAAGCGCCGTTTGAAGCAGGCGGAGCGCGCGCGCCAGCTCAAGGCATTGGCACTCATTCTGCCGCTTCTCGCCTTTCTGCTCTTCACCTTCGCGGGCCCGATCGCCGGAATGCTGTGGCGCGCGGTCGATGACCGGGAGGTGCGTCAGGTTCTGCCTCAAACCGTGGCTGCTCTCGCCGACTGGGACGGCAAGGACCTGCCGGACGAGAAGGCTTACGCTGCGCTGGCAAGCGACGTCCTGGCGGCGCGCGCCTCCGGCGCCATTGCGATTGCGGCCAAGCGGCTGAACTACGCGCTGAACGGTTTTCGTACCATCCTGACCAGCACGGCACGCAATCTGAAGGCAGCGCCCGAGCCCGGCACGGCCAGGGAGACACTGGGCAAGATCAATCCGGCCTGGCGCGAACGCGCCACCTGGACCACGATCAAGGACGCCAGCGGCCCCGTGACCGGCTTCTACCTTTTGTCGGCGCTCGACCTGACGCGGAACGTGGACGGAACGATCGTCGCAGCCCCGCCGGATCAGGCCATCTACCGCGACGTTTTCGTCCGCACCTTCCTCATCAGCCTCAGTGTCACGGCGCTGTGCCTGATCCTGGGCTTTCCAGTCGCCTATTTACTGGCGGCGCTGCCGCCCGGCCGGTCGAATCTGCTGATGATCTTCGTCCTGCTGCCTTTCTGGACGTCGCTTCTGGTCCGCACCTGCGCCTGGATCGTTCTGTTGCAGGGCAAAGGCGTCGTGAACGACAGCCTGCTCTGGCTTGGAATCATCGATGCGCCGTTGCGCCTGATCTACAACCGCTTCGGTGTCTGTGTGGCCATGACCCACGTTCTCCTGCCGTTCATGATCCTGCCGCTGTACAGCAGCATGAAGGCGATCTCGCCTGCTTACATGCGTGCCGCCGCCTCGCTCGGTGCGCCACCCCTCACCGCCTTCCTGCGCATCTACCTGCCTCAGACGCTGCCCGGCATCGGCGCGGGAAGCCTGCTCGTCTTCATCCTGGCGCTCGGCTACTACATCACGCCGGCACTGGTCGGTGGCGCCGCCGATCAAATGATCAGCTACTTCATCGCGCTCTACACGACCGAGACCGCCAATTGGGGCCTTGCGTCGGCACTAGGTGCGGTGCTGCTGCTCGCCACCATTCTGCTCGCGCTCATCTACGGAAAGCTGGTGCAGGGACAGCAGGTGACGGGAGGGATGAAGAATTGAGCGACAATTCCTCCCTCCGCACGCCGAGCCAGCGCATCGCGTGGACCGCGACGATCATTGTCTCCACGCTGGTGTTCATCTTCCTGATCGCACCGATCCTTGCGATCATGCCGCTGTCCTTCAGCTCGGGCTCGTACCTCACCTATCCGCTGCCGGGCCTCTCGCTGCGCTGGTACGACGACTTCATCAATTCGCCGCGCTGGATGAATTCGCTGAAGAACAGCATGATCATCGGTGTGGCCTCGACCCTGCTGTCGATGGTGCTCGGCACGCTGGCCGCGCTGGGGCTGGCGCAGTGGAAGAGCCGGTTCAAGCCGCTCGTGCTGGCCTTCGTGCTGTCGCCGGTCGTCGTGCCCGGCGTCATCACCGCGGTCGGCCTGTATTTCTTCTTCGCGCCGATCGGACTGACCGGCAGCTATCTCGGCTTGATCCTGGCTCACACCGCTCTGGCGACGCCCTTCGTGGTGATCACGGTCGGCGCGACGCTGCAGAGCTTCGACACCAATCTGGCACGCGCCGCCGCCTCACTCGGCGCCTCGCCGCTTGATGCCTTCCGCCGTGTGATCCTGCCGCTGATCCTGCCCGGCGTGGCGTCGGGGGCGCTGTTCGCCTTCGCGACCAGCTTCGACGAAGTGGTGATCGTGCTGTTCATGGCAGGTCCGGAACAGCGAACCCTGCCGCGCGAGATGTTCAGCGGCATCCGCGAGAACATCAGCCCGACCATCACGGCAGCGGCGGTGATCCTGACGACCGTCTCGGTCATCCTGCTCGCCACCCTGGAAGGCTTGCGCCGACGCAACGAACGGCTCAAGGGCAGCAGCGCGTGAGCTGTCCCATCGTCATTCCGGGCGCGCGTAGCGCGAGCCCGGAATCCATCGTGCCGCAGCGACGGTGGATGAATGGATTCCGGGTTCGCGCCTGAGGGCGCGCCCCGGAATGACGGAAACACCCCTGCTTATTTCTCAACCCCCTCAGGCATCGCGGGCTTTGCTGCCGCGTCGGTTTGTCGCTAGAACGTGCCCGCAACAAACCCGAACAACAACACAAAGGGAGAAAAACAAAATGCAAAAACTCATCGCCGCGATCGCGGCCGGTCTCGCTCTCGCCGCCACCTCAGGCGCCGCGCAGGCGCAGATTTCCGACGATGTCGTCAAGATCGGCGTGCTCACGGACATGTCGAGCCTCTATGCGGACGCGACCGGCAAGGGCTCGCTCGCCGCCGTCGAGATGGCGGTCGCCGATTACGGCGCCAAGGTCGCGGGCAAGCCTGTCGCAGTGGTCTCCGCCGATCACCAGAACAAGCCCGACGTCGGCGTCAACATCGCGCGCAACTGGTACGACAACGACAAGGTCGACGCGATCTTCGACGTGCCAACCTCGTCGGTGGCGCTGCCGATCTCGGCGCTGACGCGCGAGAAGAACAAGATCCACATCAATTCCGGCGGCGGATCATCCGATATCACGGGCGTCGCCTGCTCGCCCAACACGGTGCACTGGACCTACGACACCTATGCGCTGTCGAACGTCGCCGGCAAGGCGATGGTCAAGCGCGGCGAGGACTCCTGGTTCTTCGTCACCGCCGACTACGCCTTCGGCATGGCGCTGCAGCGCGACGCAGCCAACGTCGTCAAGGAGAGCGGCGGCAAGGTTCTCGGCGAGGTCCGACACCCGCTCAACTCGTCGGACTTCTCCTCCTTCCTGCTCCAGGCCCAGGCCTCCAAGGCCAAGGTGGTCGCGCTGGCCAATGCCGGCGGCGACACCACCAACGCGCTGAAACAGGCGGCCGAGTTCGGCCTGACACAGGGCGGCCAGAAGATGATCGCCTTGCTCATGGAAATCACCGACGTTCATTCGCTCGGCATCAAGTCGACGCAAGGCCTGATCATCACCGACGCGTTCTACTGGGACACCAACGAGGAGACGCGCGCGTTCTCCAGGCGCTTCAACGAGAAGGTCGGCCACATGCCGACCATGATCCAGGCGGGGCTCTATTCGGCGACCATGCATTATCTGAAGGCGATCGACGCCATCAAGTCCGACGAGGCACCGAAGGTGATGGAGCAGATGCGCAAAACGCCGGTCAACGACTTCTTCGCCAAGAACGGCAAGATCCGCATCGACGGCCGCATGGTCCACGACATGTATCTGTTCGAGGTCAAGAAGCCCGAGGATTCCAAGGGCGAGTGGGACCTCTACAAGCTGATCGCCACCGTGCCCGGCGACGAGGCCTTCCGTCCGCTCGACAAGGGCGGCTGCCCGCTGGTGAAGGGAAACTAGGGATAGATAACGGGCCGGCATCAATTCCTCATCCTGAGGAGCGCGTCTTCGCGCGTCTCGAAGGATGAAGGCCCGGCCGGTGGCCTCGCCCTTCGAGACGCGCGCAAAGGCGCGCTCCTCAGGGTGAGGGTCAACAGCTAGCATGATAAAAAAACACGACAACGCGCCCGGCAAAAACCGGGCGCGCTTCGTTAGACGTTAAGAGCCGCGTTACTCCGAGTACTTGAACTCGGGCATGTTCTTCAGCTCGTCCTTGCTCGCATTGAACACGGCGTGGTCCGGATACCATTTCGACGAGGACGACGCGGTCGTCGTGGTCGCGGGCTTGTTGTCGGTGCCGGTTGCGGCACCCGTCGTGGTGGTCGCTGCGGGCCGGTTGGCTGCGCTGTTCGGGTTGTTGCCGGCAGCGCCGGTGTAGGCAACCGCCTCGTTGACGAACTTCAGCTTCTCATAGGGCACGGCAACCAGATGCTCGCCCAGGCCGAGGAAGCCGCCGACGCCGATCACGGCGATCTTGATGTTGCCGCTCTTGTCCATCAGCAGATCGTTGATCGAGCCGATGTTCTCGTTGGCGTCGTTATAGACCTTGATGCCGTCCATCTTGGACGTACGCCACTGTCCCGACGCGGTCGTGGTCGTCGTCGAGGCGGCGGCAGCCGGCGCCTTGTCGGTGGTGGCGGTCGGATTTTGCGCGAACGCAACGGTTGCGAGCAGTGCGGTACCGGCGAGACCGGCCGCGAGCGATTTCATCAACATATTGTCCTCTCCTTCAGCAGAAAACTCGTGCGGAGAAAACAGTTCGGATCAGTCCCAGTTCCGCGCGTGCTGCAATTTCGTCGCGTGCTGCGCGAGTATCGGAGCCGCGTGCGATTGTTCCTAAGTCACCCAGGAACATTTTGCAGCGCACGATTCCCCTCGACGATCACGCGGCGCGCGATTGCGATCGCCCATGGCGGCGAGATCCGGAAAAGTGTGCAGCGGTTTTCGCTCGCGACAAACGAGGAACGCGTTTGCGCGGAGATCATGCCCCAAAGATCATGCCCGAAGGATAAACCTCAGGCCGCGAGCGGCGGGTGCTCGAGGGCAGCCTCGTCGAAGATCGCAATCGCCTCGAAGCGATAATTGCAGGCGTGGCACGTCCAGAGATACGAGACGCGCCCTTCGCCCGGCTCGATCCAGTCGGGCGTCGGGATCAGCGTGCCGCATTGGGCACAGGGGTTGTTTCTGGGCAAATCGTGTTCTGACATGTCGCCGCTGTGGGCATTGACCATGGTTGATTTTGTCATGGCACCTCTCCCGATTCGCTGGCCGTGACATACTCGCTTTCGTGCGCCCATGCGAATAGACAGGCCTGCTGTCGCGAGTTGCCGCCTGAAGGAACTCCTGCGCCAGCATTGAGTCGTCACTGCGGCTCGGCGCCGCGAAAAATTAACGGCGGCGTTTGGTCACATCATCGCCGCGTTCGGGGGGCCTAAACGGCAGCCGGGCGCAGGCCTTCAATCAGTCTCAGGGACCTCCGGGATATCTGATGAAAATTTTACATGTTGCCGCGCTGCTCGCGGCCGGACTGACGTTGCCGCAGGCCGCTTTCGCGGGCCAAGCGGAGTACGCCGAGATGGTCGCGGCCCATGCGCGCGCCAACGGTGTGCCGGAGGCGCTGGTGCATCGCGTGATCATGCGCGAGAGCCGCTATCAGCCCGGCCTGGTCGGCCATGGCGGCACCATCGGGCTGATGCAGATCAAGCTCGCGACGGCCCGCGGGGTCGGCTACACCGGCGACGCCGCCGGCCTGCGCGATCCCAACACCAACCTCACCTATGCCGTGAAATATCTCGCCGGCGCCTATCGCGCCGCCAATGGCGATCACACCCGGGCCGTTCGTTATTTCGCCGGCGGCTATTACTACGCCGCAAAACGGCAGCGGCAGGAGGCCGTGCAAGTCGCCAATATGGGCGAGGCCAATATGGGCGCCCCTTGGCTCGAGCCGAACGGCAATCCGCAGCCGATGTTCGGCGCTGTGCCGCACCGGAAGCTCGCCCAGCGCGTTCGCAACGCCCGGGCGCAGGCACCGAGATAGCTCTCTCCGTGTCCCGGACGCGCTGCAGCGTGCAACGCTGCTGCGCAGAGCCGGGACCCACTTACTCCCACAGCAATGGGCCCCGGCTCAGCAGCGCACCACGTCGCCAAGAAGGCGACGCACTGCGCTGCGTCCGGGGCACGAGAGCGGTGGGTTCCCGCCAAGCGCGTTGACCACCCAGTCCTGCTGGCCTACATTAGGGCCGTTCCGAGGGGTGCTCCGAGGAGGAGCTGAGATACCGCTAAATGGGCAAATCCGCCCAGGACCGCGGTGACCCTTTGAACCTGATCCGGGTCATGCCGGCGAAGGGACAGGGATGTTGCAGACGACCAAGCGACCGGATTCCCCGGTATCCATCATCGGCGCGGGCATTGCTGGCGCCTGGCAGGCCTTGCTGTTCGCGCAGGCCGGCCATGCCGTCACCCTGCACGAGCGCGGTGACGCCGACATGACCGATGCCACCAGCCATTGGGCCGGCGGCATGCTCGCGCCCTATTGCGAGGCGGAAGTTTCCGAACCGATCATCTCCAGGCTCGGCCTGCGCTCGCTCGACATCTGGCGGCGCGAGCTGCCCGACACGCCCTTCAACGGTTCGCTGGTGGTCGCCCACCCGCGCGAGCGCAACGATTTCGAGCGCTTTGCCCGGATGACCGCGGGCCACCGCCGGCTCGATGCGGCGGCGCTGGCCGAGCTCGAGCCGTCGCTCGAAGGCCGCTTCCGCGACGCGCTGTTCTTCCCGACCGAGGGCCATGTCGAGCCGCGCCGCGTGCTGCCGAAACTGCACGAGCGCATCCGCGCCGCCGGCGGCACCATCAAATTCGAAAGCGACGTCGCCGCCACAGACCTGGACGGCATCGTGATCGACTGCCGCGGCCTTGCTGCGCGCGACGAGCAGCCTGGCTTGCGCGGCGTCAAGGGCGAGATGATCCTGATCGAGACCGCCGAGGTGCAGCTCGCGCGCCCGGTGCGGCTGATCCATCCGCGCTGGCCGCTCTACGTGATCCCGCGCGAGGACAATCTGTTCATGCTGGGCGCGACCTCGATCGAGGCCGAGGACACCGGCGTCAGCGTGCGCTCCGCGCTGGAGCTGCTGGGCGCGGCCTATGCCGTGCATCCCGCCTTCGGCGAGGCCCGTATCGTCGAATTCGGCTCCGGCCTGCGCCCCGCTTTCCCCGACAATCTGCCGCGCATCGGCATCCACGGCAACACGATCAGCGTGAACGGCCTCTACCGCCACGGCTTCCTGATCGCGCCGGCGCTGGCCGAGCTGACGCTTGGCTTTGTCGAGCGCGGCCAGATCGACAATGAGGTGATGCAATGCGCGTGATGGTGAACGGCGAGCAGCGCGAAATCAATTCCGCCAGCGTCGACGCGCTGCTCGCCGAGCTCGACTACGAAGGCACCCATTTCGCCATTGCGCTCAACTACGACGTCGTGCCGAAGAGCCGCTGGGCCGAAACCGCGCTGAAGGCCGGCGACGAGATCGAGATCATCACGCCGCGGCAGGGAGGGTGATGTGAACGACGCTGTCGCCTTTCTTCACCTCGCCCCGCTTGCGGGGAGAGGTGGCAAAAAGAGCGAGCGCGCAATTAGGGTGTGGGGGGCGAGACGCCCGGGCGACACCCCCCACCAA
>NZ_JBVVPL010000016.1:15901-109277 GCF_055807615.1 Bradyrhizobium sp. MV1.5
CATCAGTGTCTCCGCGATTTGCGGTCTGCTCCCTCGCCCCGCTCTTCGCGGGGAGAGGTCGAAATTCGCGCGAGCGCGAATTTCGGGTGAGGGGGACTCTCCGCGAGTCCGACTCCCACCTCCATTGCGGCTACAACCCCTCACCCCAACCCTCTCCCCGCGAAGAGCGGGGCGAGGGAGCAGACCGCAAATCGCGGAGACACTGATGATGGTCAATTTCTACGGCAAGACCTTCCCCTCCCGCCTCCTCATCGGCAGCGCGCTCTATCCCTCGCCTGCGATCATGCAGGCGGCGATCCGCGCCTCGGGCTCGAACATCGTCACGGTGTCGCTGCGGCGCGAATCCGCCGGCGGCAAGACCGGCGATGCGTTCTGGAATCTGATCCGCGAGCTCGACGTCACCGTGCTGCCGAACACCGCCGGCTGCCGCAGCGTGCGCGAGGCGGTGACGACGGCCAAGCTCGCACGCGAATTGTTCGGAACGAGCTGGATCAAGCTCGAAGTCATCGCCGACAACGACACGCTGCAGCCCGACGTGGTCGGCCTGGTCGAAGCCGCGACCATCCTGATCAAGGACGGCTTCGAGGTGTTCCCCTATTGCACCGAGGATCTCTCGGTCGCAAACCGGCTGGTCGATGCCGGCTGCAAGGTGGTGATGCCGTGGGCCGCGCCGATCGGCAGCGCGAAAGGCATCACTAACCGCGATGCGCTCAAGCTGATGCGCGAGCGGCTGCCCGATATCACGCTGGTGGTCGATGCCGGCATCGGTGCGCCGTCGCACGCCGCCGAAGCGCTGGAGCTCGGCTACGATGCCGTGCTGCTCAACACGGCCATCGCAAAAGCCGCCGATCCCGTCGCGATGGCCAACGCCTTCCGCCTCGGCATCGAGGCCGGCCGCACCGCTTATGAGGCCGGGCTGATGAACGCCCGCGATTTCGCCTCGCCTTCCACCCCTGTCGTTGGGACACCTTTTTGGCATGCCCTATCCTGATCGCTTCTATCCCGTCGTCGACAGCCTCGCCTGGGTCGAGCGGCTGACAAAACTCGGCGTCGGCACCATCCAGCTGCGCGCAAAAGACCTCGACGATTCGCAATCGCTGCAGATGGTCACCGATGCGCTGGCGATCACCGCGGGCACGCAAGCCAAGCTCGTCGTCAACGACTATTGGCGCGCGGCGATCGTCGCCGGCGCAAAATATCTGCATCTCGGCCAGGAGGACCTGGCGGACGCCGACCTCGCTGCCATCCGCGAGGCCGGCCTGTCGCTCGGCGTCTCCACCCATGACGATGCCGAACTGGACACCGCGCTGGCCGCCGAGCCCGACTATGTCGCGCTGGGGCCGATCTTCTTCACCACGCTGAAGTCGATGCGCTTCGAGCCGCAGGGCATTCCAAAAATCACGGAGTGGAAGAAGCGCATCGGCCCCATCCCGCTGGTCGCGATCGGCGGCATCAAGTTCGAGCACGCCGCGGAGATTTTTGCGGCAGGCGCGGATTCCATCGCCGTCGTCAGCGACGTCACCCAGAACGCCGACCCGGATGCGCGGGTGCGGCAATGGCTCGGCCTCTCCGCGGAGGCGGCGTGATGCGCCTCGCCCTCACCCACACACCTCTGTCATCGCCCGGCTTGACCGGGCGATCCAGTACGCCGCGGCCTCTCGGCTCTGGCCGCACTGCCTCGGAGTACTGGATCCCCGCTTTCGCGGGGATGACAGCCGATTTGTCTCTCGCGCAGCGACGCCAACGAACTGAATCAAGGAGGATCCCATGAACATCCGCTCCAACCCCGACAAGACCGTCCCCGCCGTCACCACCGGCCCGCTGCCCTCGTCGCGAAAGATCTTCGCCTCGCCCGATGCCGCGCCCGATCTGCGCGTGCCCCTGCGCGAGATCATCCTGTCCGAAGGCGCCGGCGAGCCGAACCTGCCGGTGTACGACACCTCCGGTCCCTACACCGACCCCAGCGTGACCATCGACGTCAACGCCGGTCTCGCGCGCGGCCGCAAGGCCTGGGTGCTGGAGCGCGGCGGCGTCGAGGAATATCAGGGCCGGCAGATCAAGCCGGAGGACAATGGCAGCGTTTCCACCGACAAGGCCGCGCGCGCTTTCTCGGCGTATCACCAGCCGCTGCGCGGCCTCGACGGCCACAAGATCACCCAGCTCGAATTCGCCCGTGCCGGCATCATCACCAAGGAGATGATCTACGTCGCCGCCCGCGAAAATCTCGGCCGCAAAGAGCAGCTTGAACGCGCGGAAGCAGCGCTTGCCGACGGCGAAAGCTTTGGCGCGGAAGTCCCCGCCTTCATCACCCCGGAGTTCGTGCGCTCAGAGATCGCACGCGGCCGCGCCATCATCCCCTGCAACATCAACCATTCAGAGCTCGAGCCGATGATCATCGGCCGCAACTTCCTCACCAAGATCAACGCCAATATCGGCAACTCGGCGGTGACCTCATCGGTCGAGGAAGAGGTCGAGAAGATGGTGTGGGCGATCCGCTGGGGCGCCGACACCGTGATGGACCTCTCGACGGGGCGCAACATTCACACCACCCGCGAATGGATTTTGCGCAACGCACCGGTGCCGATCGGCACGGTTCCGATTTATCAGGCGCTGGAGAAGTGCGACGGCGATCCGGTCAAGCTGACCTGGGAGCTCTACAAGGACACGCTGATCGAGCAGTGCGAACAGGGCGTCGACTATTTCACCATCCACGCCGGCGTGCGCCTGCAATACATCCACCTCACCGCCAGCCGCGTCACCGGCATCGTGTCGCGCGGCGGCTCGATCATGGCGAAGTGGTGCCTGGCGCATCACAAGGAAAGCTTCCTCTACACCCATTTCGACGAGATCTGCGACCTCATGCGCAAGTATGACGTCTCGTTCTCGCTCGGCGACGGCCTGCGTCCGGGCTCGATTGCCGACGCCAACGACCGCGCGCAGTTCGCGGAGCTGGAGACGCTCGGCGAACTCACGAAGGTCGCATGGGACAAGGGCTGCCAGGTCATGATCGAAGGCCCCGGCCACGTGCCGATGCACAAGATCAAGATCAACATGGACAAGCAGCTCAAGGAATGCGGCGAGGCGCCGTTCTACACCCTCGGGCCCCTGACCACCGACATCGCGCCGGGCTACGACCACATCACCTCCGGCATCGGTGCGGCCATGATCGGCTGGTTCGGCTGCGCCATGCTCTGCTACGTCACGCCGAAGGAGCATCTCGGGCTACCCGACCGCAACGACGTCAAGGTCGGCGTCATCACCTACAAGATTGCCGCGCACGCGTCCGATCTTGCCAAGGGCCACCCGGCCGCTCAGCTGCGCGACGATGCGCTCTCCCGCGCCCGATTCGACTTCCGCTGGAGCGACCAGTTCAACCTCGGCCTCGACCCCGACACCGCCAAGAACTTCCACGACGAGACCCTGCCGAAGGAAGCCCACAAGGTCGCGCATTTCTGCTCGATGTGCGGCCCGAAGTTCTGCTCGATGAAGATCACGCAGGACGTGCGGGACTATGCGGCGACGCTGAACGATCCGAACGGCGTGGGCATGTCCATGAGCGGGACCGCCGAGGACGGCATGGCGAAGATGAGCGCGAAGTTCAAGGAGATGGGCGAGAGCTTGTATCTGGATGCGGAGAAGGTGAGGGAGAGCAATCGGGTGTTGTGAGCTTGGGCGCCACAAATGCGACCCCTCAAGCTCTACTGGGTCGAAACTCCTTCTCCCGAGGAGAACTGCTTTATTGCTGCGCGTTCAAAACGCGCAGCAGAAAAATACGAAGAAGACGGAACTGGATTTGAGCCTCATGATTGCGACGCGACTCTAATAAGAGAACTCGATGATGAATGGGCTCGCCGGTATTGCAAATTAAAGTCAGGCAGCGAAAAGATTGGTCCTTTCTACGTTCAGTCCGAGGACGTTCAAGAACTTGGTATTGTTTGGCGAGTTATCGAAGGCGACGACATATTTGTCTATGAGGAACAGCAATTTCGCCAACAAGGCGCAATGAATTACTTTGCTTCTCTTGGAGAGAGACCAGAAATCGTTGTCATTCGTTCTGTCACTGACTTGCTCACAGCTCTGGAGAGGATTTCCAAACAGAAGGAATGGATCTTTAGGGGGCACAGCTCCGCCTTTTGGAAACTGACAGCCAGCGCCCATCGACTTTCTGCCGAATTTTCCACGTCGGGGCAGCTCGTTGAAAACGAGCGCTGGCTCTTAGAGGAATTTAAGCGCAGGGCTCGAATGTTCTTGCCTACGCCGCCAACGTCCGACTGGGAATGGCTCGTGTTCGCGCAACACTTTGGTCTACCTACTCGGTTGTTGGACTGGTCAGAAAATCCGTTGGTAGCGCTATTTTTTGCGGTTAGAGACAAAAATGAGACCGCCACAGACGGCATTATCTATGCGTACCATCACGGAGCCAAGGCAGTTGACCTTGCATCAACCACCGACCCATTTACGTTGGACCAGATCGAACTCATCAGACCGCCACATCTTGATCAAAGGGTTCTCGTTCAACAATCCATATTCACCGCTGAGCCGCCACTATACGACAAGGGAGGCCGTGACGAATCCGACCTGAGATATTGGTACGTGTCGGTTCGACACAAGGCCGGCATCCGCAACGAGCTTGCAAAGCTTGGCATTGCAGAGAGTTCCTTGTTCCCCGGCCTGGAATCACTTGCTTTGCAAATTCGCGATGAATTTCAAGCAATGAAAGATCGAGAAGCCGCGACGGATAAAGAAGCAACGAAGCCTATCGAAGCTGCCTCACTGATTCCGAATGAATCTACCGGAACCTAGAGCGTCAAGGGGCCCCGATAACCGAAGCCAGATTGGCAAATGGCAAAATTTCTCTAGCAAGCGTAGCCCGGATGAGCGCAGCGACATCCGGGTCTTTGCATTCCCGCATATCGCTCCGCTCATGCGGGCTACAGCCCCGGATATTGACGTGCCCCACCTCACTATCCACCGCCTCCCCGACCAGCTCCGCCCCAACCTCCGCCTCGTCTTCGTCGGCACCGCAGCCAGCACGCGCTCGGCCGAGCTCGGGCACTACTATGCCCATCCCGGCAACCGCTTCTGGCGCGCGATCCATGAGGCCGGGATCACGCCGCGGCGCTATCAGCCGGGCGAGTTCGCCGCGCTGATCGAACTCGGGATCGGCTTCACCGATCTGTCCAAGTCGGGCGCCGGGATGGATCACCAGATCGCGGCCGAGACGATCGACGTGCCCGGCTTCAGGGCCAAGATCGAGCGGTATCGCCCGAGGACGATTGCGTTCACGAGCAAGAAGGCGGCGAGCTTGTTTTACGGCAAGCCGTCGGCCGCGATTGTGTTGGGGCGGCAGCCGCGCGATGAGAGTTTACCCGAAATGTTCGTGCTGCCCTCGCCGTCCGGCGCGGCGTCCGGGCATTGGACGCTGCAGCCGTGGCGCGAGCTTGCGGTGTGGATCGCGGCAACGGAATAGTCGAGAGTGTCCCCGCTTTGGCCTGCTCGCGTGTCCCGGGCAAGCGAAGCGCAGACCCGGGACCCAGAAGCTCCGGCACGGATGCGGCATGGGCCCCGGCTCTGCAGCGCACCACGCCGCGAAGAGCGGCGCGATGCGCTGCGTCCGGGGCACGGGCACCTGCCTCACCCAGCATACGCCTTGTCCAAATCCGCAATCACGATCTTTCTCATCTGCATCATCGCCTGCATGACGCGGTTCGCCTTGCTGCGGTCGGGGTCGCCGAGGTAGCGGCCGAGCGCTGATGGGATCACCTGCCAGGACAGCCCGAACTTGTCCTTGAGCCAGCCGCAGCGGGATTCCTCGCCGCCGTCGGCGGTGAGCCTGTCCCAGAAATAATCGACTTCCGCCTGCGTCTCCACGCTGATGAAGAACGACACCGCTTCGTTGAACTTGTATTGCGGGCCGCCATTGAGCGCGTTGAAGCGCTGGCCTTCGAGCTCGAACACCGCCATGAAGTCGCTGACGGTCTCAACCTTGGCATTGGGAAACACCGATTGGTAGAAGGCGACGGCCTCCGGCACGTTGTTGTCGAACCAGAGAAACGGCGTGATGGAGGTCATGAACGGAAATCCTTTTGCCTCGGGCTGGATGCGCGGCAGGGTGCCCGGTGTTCCAAGGACGAGGCAGGGCGCAACGATCCGACAGTGGCGGCAGGATTTTCTTGTAGCCCGGATGAGCGACAGCGACATCCGGGGCCGGCAACTGCCCCGCATATCGCTATCGCTCATGCGGGCTACGGGGTCCACGAAAACGCATTAACATGTCGGAATCCACTCATTCCATTCGTCCTCCGAACGCAAAACGCGATCAACCCCGGAGCCCCTCCCGATGCCCCCCACCATTACCGCCTTCGAAAGCTCGCCCGACCGCGGCAAGGGGCAAGCCCGCGACATGCGGGTGCGCTGGGCGCTGGAAGAGATCGGCCAGCCTTACGACGTTCGCCTCGTCTCGTTCGCAGCGATGAAAGAACCCGCCCATCTCGCGCTGCATCCGTTCGGGCAGATTCCGACCTATGAGGACGGCGACCTCGCCTTGTTCGAATCCGGCGCGATCGTGCTCCATATCGCCGAGCGCCATGCCGGACTGCTGCCGCTTGAGCCAAACGCCAGGAGCCGCGCGATCGCGTGGATGTTTGCCGCGCTGAGCACGCTGGAGCCGCCGATCGTCGAACTCGGGATGGCCATGCTGTTCGAGCGCGACAAGGGCTGGTACGCGGAGCGACTGCCGCTGCTGCAGGATCGCGTCCGTGTCAGGCTCGGTGAATTGTCCCGCCACCTCGGCGATGCCGACTGGCTCGACGGTGCGTTCAGCGCCGGCGATCTCATGATGGTGACAGTGCTGCGCCGGTTGAATGCATCAGGTCTGCTGGATGAATATCCCGATATCGCCGCCTATGTCGCCCGCGGTGAAGCGCGGCCGGCATTCAGGCGGGCATTCGACGCGCAATTGGCCGTCTTTGCGGCGGCATCGCATTCGTAGGGGCACTCTCCCATTGCGTTGCCCGGGGCACACCTGCATGCTGCCCTCCACCGCGGAGGAGCGTCCGTCCCATGCTGACCCTCTACTCCTATCCAGAGCTGTTCGGCGTGGCCGACAACAACGGCTACGGCCTCAAGGTCTATGCCTTTCTGAAGCTCGCTTGCGTACCGTTCGCGCATGAGCATGTGTTCGATGCCTCCGCCGCGCCGCGCGGGCAGCTGCCGTATGTCGTGGATGACGGCGAGACGATCGGCGACAGCGAGACCATCATCGCGCACGCGACCGCGAAATACCGCCTCACCATCGATGCCGCGCTAACCGCGGAGCAGAGGCGGATCAACCACTTCGTCACGCGCATGCTAGACGACCTCTATTGGGTGATGTCGTATTCGCGCTGGAAGGACGAGCGCTATTATCCGGCATTCCGCGACGCCTTCATCGCGCAGCACAATCAGATCGACGCGACAGGATTCGAGAAGGCGAAAGCGTATAATGCGCAGCGCTATCATTTCCAGGGCATCGGCCGCTACACGCCCGAGCAGGCCTATGCGCGGGGGCTGGCCGATCTGCAGGTGCTGGCGGAGATCGTGCCGGCGGCCGGCTTCGTTCACGGCGCGACGCCTGCCAGCATCGATGCCGGGATCTACGGTTTTGTCGCCAACATCTATTACTTCCCGATCCCGACGCCGCTGAAGGCGTTCGTCGATGCGCACGCGAATCTCGTCGCGCATTGCGAGCGGATTCACGCAGCGGTGACGGGAACGTAGCCCGGATGAGCGACAGCGACATCCGGGGCTGAGGGTTGACCCGCATGTCGCTCTCGCTCATGCGGGCTACGAATTGAGCTGATCGCCCTACCGCATCGTGATCGCAAGCCCGCTGAGATCCGCATTCGCCATCAGGCCGACTTGCGTGCCGGACAGCTCGAGCACGGCGCCCTTCTGGTTGCTCAGCACGATGGCGCGCGCGCCGCGGCCCACCGCGATGCCCGCACCGGCGGCGCCGTAGACGCCGGCGATGTCGGAGGGCCGGTTGATGTTGGACACGCGGCCGCGCAGCACGGTCTTGGAGCCGCCGAAGACGAGGCCGTAGTCGAGACCGCCTGTCGAGAGCGAATAGGCGCGGCCGCGGAAGTTCAGCACGCCCGAGCCGCCGGAGCCGCCGATGATCCAGCCCGCCTTGTAGATCGTCAGCACCACGGTGCCGCCATCGGCCAGCGCCGAGGTCGAGAGGCCGGCGAGCGCGGCAATGCCGACCAGCGCGGCGCGAAGAGTGGATGCGAACTTCATGAGGGTCTCCGGGGGCTATTCTTCAAGGAGGGAAACGAATCAGACGCAGCGAATGTATCCGATGCATCGCGGCGGCAACATGATGGGGGGCGGCTCTCAGGGCCAAGGTGCAGCAGCGCATTCAACTGTCATCGCCCGGTTTAACCGGGCGATCCAGTATTCCAGAGGGGCGATGGTGAACCGAGAAGCCGCGGCGTACTGGATGCCCCGGTCGAGCCGGGGCATGACGGCGGAGTTTGGCGCGACAAGACGCTCACCCGCCATCATGCCATTCTGCCCCTGTTTTGCCCGACGGAGCAAGCGATTATTTTGCTTTTCCCGAATCCAAAAAGAAAGCTCAATGATTTCCGCCGGATGGCTACTGTGCATGGGGTTGTTTTCGCGTTTTTTGTTGGAGGCGCCCCGAGCTGCCGCTACGCTTGCGCTTCCAGCCGTCCATCCGAGGTGATCCATGTCGATCCAGCATTTCGCGCCCCCGCCGCACGTCAAGGCGCCGCCGCTGTCCTTTGCCACGCGCGCCGGCGATCTCCTGTTCGTCTCCGGCATTCCCGGCTTCGACGCGAGCGGCGCCCTGCCCGACGGCTTCGAGGCGCAGTTCGCCAACGTCGTCGTCAACATCAAGCGCGTGCTGGCGGAGGCCGGCGCCGAGATCCGCGATCTCGTCAAGGTCAACGTGCTGCTGACCCGCGCCTCCGACGTGGCCGCCATGAACGCGCTCTATGCCGGCGCCTTCGGCCCGCCGCCCTACCCCGCCCGCACCACCTGCGTGGTCCACGCGCTGCCCGATCCGAAGATGCTGATCGAGATCGAGGCGGTGGCGTCGCTGGCCAAGGGATAGACGAGTGATCGTCAGGCGACAGTCAAGGGATAAGGCTCATCCGAACAGCCGACCAACGGCTGACATGTCCGTGAACGGTCGCCGCCCCGCTTGCCAGCCGCACCATTTTGCCGCACCAGTTTCCGTCTCACGTTCCCCATCAGGAGATATTTCATGCGTCGCGTTCTCGCCCTCTGTGCCGTTGCCGGCATCGCCACCTCCGTGTTCGCCGTGCCGGCCTCCGCGGCGGTCGGCTATTACGTGATCCGCTGGGACAACACCGGCATCTGCCAGGTCTGGAACGAAGACCTCAAGTACAAGCCGTTCCAGTGGGGCGTGTCGACCTACAAGGTCGTCAGCAAACCGCTCCCGACCTTCACGGCCGCCTCGGAGCTGCAGATCAAGCTGCGCGCAGAGCGCCGCTGCACGCTCTAGGCGTGAGGCAACTGACCGGATTTCGAGGGGCGGATCGCGCAAGCGGTCTGCCCTTTTTCTTTGGACGCACCGCCGGTTCTCCGGCCGAAATCAACCGTTTTCCGCGGACGCGCTTTGAACCTGGCCGGCTGGCGGACCTACTCACATCTTGTCCGGGGCGCACCCCAAGCGTCCCGCGCCGCCCTCCCCATCATTGTCGGGAGGCGCATCACAACTTTCATTTCGAGGAGCTGATCATGCGTCGTATTTCCGTGCTGTGCGCTGCTGTGGGCCTTGCCGTCACCGCCTTCGTCGCCGCAAGCCCTGCCGAGGCCAGCTATCACCTGATCCGCTGGCAGGACACCGGCTTCTGCCAGATCTGGGACGAGGGCATCCCGACCACGCCGTGGCCCTCCGGCTATTCCCGCGTCAGCGCGACCGTGCCGACCCTTGGCGACGCGATCATGCTGAAGGATCACGCGTTGAAGAACGGCCACTGCACCTGGTAGGAATTTCGATCGGCGGACGACAAGGTCCGGGCAAGGATGCGATATTAGCATCCTTGCCTGCTTGTTCTTGCCTGCTTGTTTTTTCACCTTTGGAGCCAATCGATGCGCGCACCGGCGACAACAACCATTCTCGCCGCATCGCTCCTGCTCACCGCAACGGCGTACGCGCAGGCCCCGCAATCCTTTCGCGTGATCTCGCCGGTCTTCGGCCAGCTGGTCAGCTTCGCGATGCCTTCGAATTTTTCCGTGGTGTTCGAGAACACCAAGGGCGGCCACTACATCCGCGAGGCCGTGCTGAAGGGTGAGACGCCCGAACGCTGGACCGAGATGATCACCGTGACCGGCGAGAAGGGCATGACGCTCGCTCCAGGGTCATCGCCGGAAAAGTTCGCGGGCTCGATCGCAGGCGGTTTCAAATCCGCCTGTCCCGACAGCTTCGCGGCAAGGCCGCTCGGCGCCACCACGTTCGGCCGCTTCGAAGGTTTCGTCGCCGTGATCGGCTGCGGCCGCATCGACAGCGGCCCGACCCGGCACAGCGAGACCGCGCTCCTGGTCACGCTCCAGGGCACGAGCGACTACTACACCGTCCAGTGGGCCGACCGCGGCCCCGAAACCGACGAGCCGCCGGTGAACGACGACCGCTGGCAGGCGCGTTTGCGCGCGCTCAGCCCGATCGAGCTCTGCCCGATCGTGTCGGGCGAAGCCGCGCCCTATCCGAGCTGCGTGAACAAGAGCTGAGGTCTCACGCGTCCTTGTACGCGCGAGGATGGATCAGGACATCACGCGCGGCGGCGAGGTCGATGAACGCTTGCGCGCTGCCGCCCCGGTCGGGGTGCATGCCCTTGGCGGCGCGGCGATAGGCCTGGTTGATGTCCTCGCAGGTGAGCTGCACCGCGAGCGGCAGGCCGAGCACCTTGCGGGCGCGATCCTCGCTGGACATTTTTTTCGGCGCAGCATTGCGGCGGCCGAAGCGCGGCGCGGTCAGATCGTGAACGACATCGAGCACCACGCCGAGACGGCGCCGGGCCGCCAGCGTGACACTGTGATCGTCGTTGTCCACGGCCTGGCGCAGCACCGGAAGCGCCTGCTCGGCGGCCTGACGCAGCATGGTGTCGGTGCTCATCCGCGCGATCTCGGTCACGAGGCGGCCCGCCTCGGCCCAATCGGCGCCTTGCGCCGACCGCAGGCGTTCGAGTGCGAGTTTCCAGGATTCAAGCCGTTCCATCATGCGCGCAACGTTTAGCAATCAAGACCAGTATGCCAAGGCCGCCGTTTCCGACCCCTTAATTTCGAGTTAGCCTTTCATGAAACTTCGAAAATAAATCGGGAGGAAATTGTCATGGCATTGCTCGCAAATCATATCGCCGTCATCACGGGCGCCGGTTCGGGCATCGGCCGGGCCATCGCGGCCGGCTACGCCCGCGAGGGCGCGCAGGTGGTGCTGCTCGACGTCAACGCCGACACGGCCGCGGAAGCAGCCGAGGGGATCCGCAAGTCCGGCGGCAAGGCCGAGAGCTTTGCGCTCGACGTGACCAAACGCGACGACTGCTTTGCGCTCGCCAAAGAGGTCGCCGACAAGGTCGGGCAGGTCTCGATCCTCGTCAACAATGCCGGCATCACCCGCCGCAACGCCTTCACCGCGGAGCCGGAGACAGTGGCGAAGGACTGGAACGACATCATCTCGCTCAACCTCAACGGCGTCTTCAACATGACGCAGGCGTTCCTCAACCCGTTGCGCGCAGCCAAGGGCCGCATCGTCAATATCGGCTCGATCCAGTCCTTCGTGCATCTGCGCACGCCGAGCTCGGCGGCCTACACCACTTCGAAACACGGCGTGCTCGGCTTCACCAAGGCGCTCGCGGTCGAGCTTGGCAAGGAGGGCGTGCGCGTCAATGCGATCGGGCCGGGCTTCATCGAGACCAACATCAACGCCAATGTGCGCGCGACCAATCCGGCGCTGGTGCAGGCTTTCGTCGATCACACCCCGCTGGCGCGCACCGGCAAGCCCGAGGACATCGTGGGTCCCGCGATCTTCCTTGCGTCGGACATGTCGGCCTACGTCACGGGAACGATCGTGATGGTGGACGGCGGATACCGGACGGTGTGAGCGGGATGATGCCTTCTTAGTAACGCGGAGTATGCTCGCAGGAATATGCATTCCGTGCCAATCGCGGCGATGCGGCGGCATTCCCAAGGTCAATTGGTGCGATCGCCTTCGGTTAACCTTTCGTTAACCAAACCCGCCCACCGTAGATCTACGGCTTGGGGGTCGTTTGTTCTCGATCCGCTTCCAAAGACGGAAGCGGGCGTTGATCGGGGAGTGTGTCGATGACCACTGTTCATGTCGCTGCGTCCGAGCCGGGCGCGTATGTCCTTTCACCGAACCAGATCGTTCCGCTGCTGATCGGCGCGACCGTCGACGAGGTCGAGCGTGAGCTCGTGCTGCAGACGCTCGCCCGCTGCGACGGCAATCGCACGCGCGCCTCGCGCGTGCTCGGCCTCTCGGTGCGCACGCTGCGCAACAAGATCAGGCTCTACGCCGCCTCCGGCATCGAGGTCCCCGCCTATCACGACTAGCGCGCGACGTCAGTCTGTCTGCGACGCCTTGCGTGACGATGCACTGCGCGACCAGCGGCGCAGCTCGTGCCGCAAATGTGCGCCGGCGAAGAGCGCAAGGGAGATGATCGCAACCGCCGCTGCGATCATCTCGATCGTGCGGAGCAGGAAGGCCGTCATGACCGCCCAGGTCGGCTGCGGCTCCTCGGCGAATGCGACTGGGACGATGTCAGGCACCAGCAGGTGAGCGAGGCCGAGCGCCGCCACAAGAATGACAGCGAACAGGCAAAAGACGTTCCACGCTGCGCGCATCGGTCGCCCCTCGCTGGGATTGTGGCCGCGCACAATCAATGACACGGCGCTCCGTGCCGTCGATTGATGTTGATCAAGCCCTACGCCATGCCCGGACCGAATTGCCGCTGTCGTCAAACGCCGCTAATTAGCTTGCTCCGGTCAAGGGAGCAGTGGCGTGGCAGACGAACAAAAACGGCAGGGACCTCAGGGACCGCGCGGACGGCAGGGCGAACCGGGGCGGCCGGGACCGCAGGGTCATCCAGGCAAGCGGGGCCCCGACGGGGCGCGCGGCAAGCCGGGTCCGCAGGGCAAGCCGGGTCCGATCGGAAAGGCCGGACCGCTGGGCAAGCCCGGCCCGCAAGGCAAGCAGGGCGAAGCCGGCCCGCGCGGGGCGGCCGGTGCACAGGGACCTGCGGGACCCCAAGGGCCGGCGGGGCCGCAAGGCCCGCGCGGCGAGCCCGGGCCGCCCGGCCCATTGCCGTCGATCGAGCAGGTGCTGCCGTGGCTCGATCAGCTGTTCGACGCCTGGGACGAGCGCCGCCGCCAGCGCGAGCGTGAAGCCGCCGAGCGCGAGGCGCTGGAGGCAGCCGTGCAGGAGACCGACGAAATGCCCCTCGATGACGAGGACGACGGCAGCGAAGGCGACGCTCACAGGAAAAAGAAGAAAAAGAAGAAGCACGGCAAGCAATGACAGACGAATCTATTTCGTCCCATTCTCGCGTCGCGGCAGCATGCCCATGCGCTCGAACTGCCAGCGCATGGCGCGGTACCAGAGATAGCCGACTGCTGCGCCGCACAAGGCCAGGATCACGACGCTCGCGCTCGAGAACGAGCCGCTCCACCACGTCATCCACGCTGTCCACAGCAGCGTGAAAACGATGGCACCTGCTTTCAGCGGAAGAAGGGGGCGGCTCATGGTCGTGCTCCGGGGTGTCAAAAGCCCGGCGAACATCATCGCGCGTTGCGACCGCTTTCACCGTGAGCCAGGTCACGGAACGGACCTTCGAGCCGCCTAACCGAACCGCAGCCGCGAACGTTCCTTGGCCTTTTCCGCCTCGACCTCGCGGTCGCGTGCCGGGGCGTGGGTGTGCAGCGACGTCAGGAGTTTTCGCGCAGCCTCCGAGACCTCCGCCACCGCACGATCGAAGGCCTCCTCGTTGGCCTGCGAAGGCTTGTTGAAGCCGGACAGTTTGCGAACGAACTGGAGCGCGCTGGCGTGGATCTCATCCTCGGTCGCCTCCGGCTCGAAGTTGAACAGCGTCTTGATGTTGCGGCACATGCAGTCTCTCCTGACCTTTCCCTCAAGGACGACCGGCGAAAACGAAATCCTACATCCTTCCGGACAGTTCTGCTAAGTTTCGCCGCAACGCGGCCGCCGACCAGAGCCGCACGGGGGAAATAGACATGAAAGCTTCTTGCGCGGCGCTGTCAGCCATCCTGTTCACCGTCTCGTTGGCGGCCATCTCGACATCCGGATGGGCGGCCGATTATCCGGCGCCGAAGCAGGGCGATTGGATCGCCAGGGATTTCAAGTTCCACACCGGCGAGACCATGCCGGAGCTGAAGCTGCACTACACCACCGTGGGTGAGCCGAGCGGCCAGCCGGTCCTGGTGCTGCACGGCACCGGCGGCTCGGGCGCGAGCATGCTGTCATCAGCCTTTGCCGGCGAGCTGTTCGGCGCGGGGCAGCCACTCGATGCCTCCAAATATTACATCATCATCCCCGACAATATCGGTCATGGCAAATCGTCAAAACCGTCCGACGGGATGAAGACGAGCTTCCCGAAATACGATTACGAGGACATGGTCGAAGCCCAGTATCGCCTGGTGACGGAAGGGCTCGGGGTCAAGCACCTGCGGCTCATCATCGGCAATTCGATGGGCGGCATGCACACCTGGCTGTGGGGCGAGAAATACCCGATGGCGATGGACGCGCTGATCCCGATGGCCTCGCAGCCGACCGAAATGGCGTCGCGCAACTGGATGCTGCGGCGGATCATGCTTGACACCATCCGCAGCGACCCCGACTACAACGGCGGCAATTACACCGGCCAGCCGCGCATGATGAAATACGCCATCACCGCCTACGGCATCGCGAGCATCGGTGGAACGCTGGCCTATCAATCGCAGGCGCCGACGGCGGCCAAGGCCGACAAGATCGTCGACGAGCGGCTGGCCATGCCGATCGCGGCAGATGCCAACGACTTCGTCTACCAGTGGGAGTCCTCGCATGACTACAACGCCGGCGAGAAGCTGGAGGCCATCGAGGCGTCGCTGCTGCTGATCAATTCCGCCGACGACGAACGCAACCCGCCTGAGACCGGCATCACGGACGCTGCGATGACGCGGGTCAAGAACGGCAAGCTGTATCTCATCCCGGCAAGCACGGAGACGCGCGGCCACGGCACCACCGGGAACGCCAAATTCTACAGCGAGCAGGTCCGGCAGTTTCTGCAAGCCGCGCCGCAGCAAACGATCGAATCTGCGCGCCGCTGATTTTGCATCGCATCAAGGGCCATCTACCCGCATATTATTTGAGCATGCATTAGGCTGACGGCTCGGGCTTAATCGCATCGATATACGAATCGACGCGCGGGACAATCGCGCACCAATGGCACGACGCGCGATGAGGAGGATCGCATGCACAGGCTCGTACTGTGCGTTTGGCTGGCCGCGCTGACAAGCGCCGCGTTCGCGTTCGACAACGGGCAATATGATCACGTCCCGCCCGACATCCGCGCCTGGTTCAAGAGCGTGATCGCACCGAACGGCGTACCCTGCTGCGACGTCTCCGACGGCCATCGTACTGAGTACGACGTGCGCAGCGGCGCCTATTGGGTGCCGATCGAGGGACAATGGATGGAGGTGCCCGAGCGCGCCATCATCCGCGACCGCGGCAATCCGGTCGGCGAGGCCGTGGTGTGGTACGTCCATCACCGCGGCGCCATCATCATCAGTTGCTTCGTGCCGGCCGATGCGGTGTAGCGCGCGGTAGCGCCTCGGCGCCGCGCGTGCTAGTTCGGCCGATGGCTCCTGCGAACGACAGAACGCGCGCTGTGATGCGCTTTGTGCTGGCAGCGTTTTACATCGCGGCCGGCATCGCGCATCTCCTGGCCCCCGACAAGCTGCTTGCGATCACGCCGGCCTGGGTTCCGTTTGCAACACAGCTGATCCTCATCACGGGCGTATGCGAGATCGCGGGCGCAATTGCGCTGGTGACGAAGCCGCTGCGCTGGTGGGCGGGCGTTGCGCTCGCGCTCTATGCGTTTTGCGTGTGGCCGGCAAACATCAAGCATGCCCTGCAGGGCATCGACCTTCCACCCGTCCCCAACAGCTGGCTCTACCACGGACCGCGGCTGGCGCTGCAGCCAATCCTGATCTGGTGGGCTCTGTATTGCGCTGGCGTGATCGACTGGCCGTGGCGGCGACAAGGGGCATAGCGATCGGGCCGAGAGGTGATATTCTCAGGCATTCCACCAGGGAGACCTTCGTGACTGATCTTTGCGCCGAAGACCTCGCCACCATCTATGCCCCGCCGAGCCCGCGCGTGATCGCGAAAGCGCGCCCCGCGATCGATGCGCACGCGAAGAAATTCATCGAGATGTCGCCGTTCTGCGTGCTCGCGACGTCGGGAGCGGACGGCAGCGTCGATGCCTCACCACGCGGCGGCGGCACTGGCTTCGTCCACGTCGCCGGCCCCAACCAGCTGCTGATGCCTGATCGCTCCGGCAACAACCGGATCGACAGTTTCCGGAACGTCGTCGAGGGCTCGGGCTTCGTGCATCTGCTGTTCTTCGTCCCCGGCATCGACGAGACACTGCGCGTCGGCGGCCGGGGCACGCTGTCCGCCGATCCGGACCTGCTCGCCTCGATGGTGGAGTTTGGCAAGTCGCCCCGCGCGGTACTGAACATCGCCGTCAGCGAAGTCTATTTCCACTGCGGCAAGGCCCTGATGCGCTCGAAGCTGTGGTCATCCGAGAAGGTGCCGCGCTCGGTGATGCCGAGCATCGTCGAGGTGGTCCACGAGCAGACCGGCCTTGGTGAGCCGCAGAGTCAGGACGTGGTGGAAGCGCTCTACAAGACGCAGCTATAGCCGGGCTTTCCGACCGCGCACGGCCGTCATGCCGTGGGCTTGTCCCGGGCATCCGGGTAGCACGTGGATGGCCGGGACAAGCCCGGCCATGACGAATGGAGAGTGCGGAGTTAGGGGCCTAATGTCCCTCGCCCTCGAGCCCGCCGACGTGCTTCTGGGTGTAGAGCTCGAGGCCGATGCGGCCGATCAGGTCGAGCTGGGTCTCGAGGAAGTCGATGTGGTGCTCCTCGTCGCTCATCAGCTTCTCGAACAGGTCGCGCGTGACGTAGTCCTTGACGCTATGACAGTAGGTCGCCGCTTCCTGGTAGAGCGCCCGCGCGCTCATCTCGGCGGCGAGATCGCACTCGATGATCTCCTTGACGTTCTGGCCGATACGCAAGGGATCGAGCACCTGCATGTTCGGGAAGCCGTCGAAGAACAGGATCCGCTCGGTGAGCTTGTCGGCGTGCTCCATCTCCTCGATGGACTCCTTGCGCCAGACCTTGGACATGTCCCGCAGGCCCCAATTGTCGAGGAAGCGGTAGTGCAGCCAGTACTGGTTGATCGCAGTCAGCTCGTGACGCAGTGCCTTGTTGAGATAGTCGATAACTTTTGCGTCGCCCTGCATGGTTCACTCCAGCTCTTGCAGTCCAAATCGGCCGTAAACCGAATTTAGAACGCTTCTAAATGAGTTTAAAGACTGGGACAACCGGCTACGGGGACGCAGCCGGGGAAAAGCTCAGCCAGGTTGCGGAAGATTTCAGCAGGCCGCGAGGGCAAACTCGGCCGGCTGGGCCGTCTCGTCATTGGCGGCCACACTGTGATTGTGCGGACAGCCGGAGCAGCAGGACGTGGCACAGGGGCCGAGCGCTTCGTCGATAATGGTCTTGATCGTCCGGGCGCAGCGGCCGCATTCGGCGCTACAGCCGAGACACCCATAGACCTGCTTGGCATGGCGCACGGCGTCGTCGGACTCGGCGACGGCGGCGCGGATGTCGTCATCGCTCAGCACGTTACAGGAACAAACGATCATGGAAGCGGCAGGCCCTTTGGTGATGCGCCATCATCGATATTTAAGGGGCCGGCCGGATGCAAAAGGAAAAAGCGGAATTTGAAGCTATTCCAAACTGGCCCCGTAAACAGCCTAGAACGGCTCTAAAATAGCGCTTTGCGCTGGATCAAGATGCGGTGGATCTAGTCGCCGCCGCCTCCTCCACCATCGCCGCCGCCCCCGCAATCTCCGCCACTACTGCCGCTATCGCTGCTGGAGCAGTTGCCGCCGTCGGCCGCGCTGCCGGAACTATCGCTGGAAAACCAGCTCCCCAACGAGAAGCCGTCGCTTGAGCCGGTGGCGGTCTCGCCACCGCTATTGCCGCCGGCCCCGGCGCGGGAGCGCCGCTGGCCGCGGTTCTGGAGATGGGTGATCCAGCCGTAGCCGATCGCGGAGACGATCCCGGCAGCGATCAATGCATTTATCATCGCGTTGCCCACCATCACCCTCCCTTGGCTGAGCTGCGGTCCATGTTAATTGGTCGCCCCTGGCAAAGGTGCCGTTCATTGATCATTCAAACGAAATATGGAACTTTACCCTCAAGAGTTCCCGCGTGTTTTGTTCGAAAGGTCTGCCAATGAAGAAGTCGCTCCTGGCAATCGCTGCCGTCGCCGCTGTGGCCCTTAGCGCCGCTACACCAGCCCAGGCGCAACGCGGCGTCGCCGCAGGCGTGGCGGCGGGGATCATCGGCGGCGCCATTGTCGGTGGGGCGCTGGCCTCTCCGTACTATTACGGGCCCGGCCCCGGCTACGCATATGGTCCCGGATATGGCCCCGGCTACTATCCGCCGCGCTACTATGCGCCGGGCCCGGGCTATGTCGCGGACGACTATTACGGCAACGGCTGCGTCTGGCAGAAGCAGCGCTTCTGGGACGGTTATGCCTGGCGCGTCCGCCGCGCCAGAGTCTGCGGCTGAAGTCGCTGCAAGCCGGTTCATTCCAGATGCGCCGTTCATCCAGGGGCCTGAAAAAGACCGCTTTTTCTCGTCACAGCTCCGTGTGCGTTTACCGCGGATTGACCATTTGCGCGCTTCCTAGCTGCAAGGCCAATTCCATCAGAGTCTGCGTGAACCTTTGAACCCCGGACGCTCCTAACAAGGAGCATCCATCTCTCAGGAGAGCCAAGCGTATGAAGAAGACTTTAGTTGCCGCCCTCACGGTTGCGACGATCGCCGGTTCGCTGGTGACCGCCACGCCGTCCGCCCAGGCCCATGACGGCGTCGGCGTCGGCATCGCAGCCGGCCTGATCGGCGGCGCGATCGTCGGCGGTGCCATCGCATCGAGCCGTCCCGCCTATGGCGGACCGGTTTACGTGGCCGAGCCCGGCCCGCCGCCCCCGCCCTGCTATTGGCAGCGCCAGCGCTACTGGGACGGCTACGGCTGGACCGTTCGCCCGGTTCGCGTTTGCTACTGATCTGATCGCACGGCGCTCATGAGCGCCGCGATCGAAGCCCGGCCGAGCACCTCGGCCGGGCTTTTTCTTTTAGCTGGCCCTGCAGCAGCTATCGAGTCGCCTGGATCGAGCGCAGCACCTCTTCGCTCGGCCAGCAATCGACCTTGAGCCCTGCCGATTTCTGGTAGGCGCCGAGCGCAGCGCGCGTCTGCATGCCGGCCTTGCCGTCGATCTTGTCCTTGTAGAGCCCGACGCGCGTCAGCCCGCGCTGCATCGCCTCGACGTCCTTGGTCCGCAATTGCTTTGAGGCAGACCACGGCGTCGCGAACGGTTGCGGGCTCGTCATGCGGTCGGCGAGATGGCCGACGAACAGCACGTAGAGATCGGAGAAATTGTATTCCTTGATCACGAAGTAGTTCTTCGTGGTCAGGAAGGACGGGCCGTAGATGCCTTCCGGTTGCAGCAGCGAAGCCGGCTGTGCCTGCTCGGCGGCAGTGAGATTTTGTCCGCGCACCGGCACAAAGCCTTCGCGCAGCCACTGGCCGATCGGCTTCGTCACCTCGGGCACGCCGGCGGTGCAATCGACCTTGGCCGGTGCCTGCACCTCGTAAGCCCAGCGTACGCCGCTCTGCCAACCCTTGTTGACGAGCTGCTGGGCGGCGGATGCCAGCGCATCCGGCACCGAGCGCCAGATGTCGATGCGGCCGTCACGATCGAAATCGACGCCGTGCTTGTAATATTCGGACGGCAGGAATTGCGTGAGCCCGGTCGCGCCGGCCCAGGACGAGCGCATGTCCTTGCGTGTCACCACGCCGTCGCCGAGAATTTTTAGCGAGAGGATGAACTCGTTGCGATAGGTGTCCTTGCGGCGGCCGACATAGGCCTGCGTCGCCAGCACGCGGACGAGATCGTAAGGCAACGTATAGCGGCCGTAGTCGGTCTCACGGCCCCAGATCGCCAGCATGACGGTGGCGGGCACGCCGGAGTTTTTCTCGATCTCCGTCAGCGCGGGACGATATTTTTGCAGCAGCCGTTGCCCCTCGCCCGCAAGCCGCGCGATCGAGGCCTCCCTGACATAGTCGGCCGGCACCTGCACGAACTCGGCCTGCGACGGCGCACCGGTCGCTGGCCGTCCCGGCAGGATCAGATCGGGCAGCTTGTAATCAGGCTCGAGCCCACGCGTCTCTCGCTCGAACGTCGCGCGCGACACGCCGGCGGCCTCCGCCTCCGGCCAGAGCGAGGCGATGAACTGCGTGAAGGCGGCGTCAGCGGCCCGGGCGGGCGACAGGCCGCAGGTGATCATGATCACCGCAGCTATGAGCACCCGCCGCATCATGCCGAGATCACCGCGTCAGCTTCTTGTACTTCACGCGGTGCGGGATGATGCTGTCCTGGCCGAGCCGGCGCATCTTGTCCTTCTCGTAGTCCTGGAAGTTGCCCTCGAACCATTCGACATGGCTGTCGCCTTCGAAGGCCAGGATGTGGGTCGCGATGCGGTCGAGGAACCAGCGATCATGGCTGATGATGACGGCGCAGCCTGCGAAATCCTCCAGCGCCTCTTCGAGCGCGCGTAGCGTGTCGACGTCGAGATCGTTGGTCGGCTCGTCGAGCAGCAGAACGTTGGCGCCGGATTTCAGCATTTTCGCAAGGTGCACGCGGTTGCGTTCGCCGCCGGAGAGCGCGCCGACTTTCTTCTGCTGGTCGGCGCCCTTGAAGTTGAACGACGAACAATAACCGCGTGAATTGACTTCCCTCTTGCCGAGCAGGATCAGCTCGTTGCCGCCGGAGATCTCCTCCCACACGTTCTTGCTGCCATCGAGCGCGTCGCGCGACTGGTCGACGTAACCGAGGTGAACGCTCTCGCCGACCGTGATGGTGCCCTTGTCCGGCTCTTCCTGCTTGGTGATCATCCTGAACAGCGTGGTCTTGCCGGCGCCGTTGGCGCCGATCACGCCGACGATACCGCCGGGCGGCAGCTTGAAAGTGAGATCCTCGATCAGCATGCGATCGCCGAAGCCTTTGCTGAGGCCTTCGAAATCGACCACGTTCTGACCTAGGCGCTCGGCCACTGGAATCGTGATCTGCGCGGTCTGTGTCTGCTTTTCGCTCGCCTGTTTCAACAGTTCGTCATAGCGCTGATAGCGCGCCTTGGATTTGGCCTGGCGGGCTTTCGGCGAGGACGCGATCCATTCCTGCTCGCGGGCCAGCGTCTTTTGATGCGCAGCGTCCTCGCGGCCCTCCTGCTCCAGCCGCTTCTGCTTCTGCTGCAGCCAGGACGAGTAATTGCCCTCGTAGGGGATGCCCTTGCCGCGATCGAGCTCAAGGATCCAGCTCGTGACGTTGTCGAGGAAGTAGCGGTCATGGGTGACGATCAGGATCGCGCCGGGATAGTTGCGCAGATGCCCTTCCAGCCACGACACCGACTCCGCATCGAGATGGTTGGTCGGCTCGTCCAGCAGCAGGAGCTCGGGCTGGTCGAGCAGCAGCTTGCACAGCGCGACGCGGCGGCGCTCACCGCCGGAGAGTTTCGACACGTCGGCATCGTCGGGCGGACAGCGTAGCGCGTCCATGGCCTGGTCGACCTTGCTGTCGAGATCCCAGAGGCCCTGGGCCTCGATCTCGTCCTGCAGCTTGGTCATCTCGTCGGCGGTCTCCTCGGAGTAGTTCATCGCCAGCTCGTTGTAGCGATCGAGGATGGCCTTCTGCTTGGCGACGCCCAGCATGACGTTCTCGCGCACGCTGAGTGCCGGATCGAGATGCGGCTCCTGCTCGAGATAGCCGACGCGGGCGCCCTGGGCGACCCAGGCCTCGCCGTTGTACTCCTTGTCGAGGCCAGCCATGATCTTGAGCAGCGTCGACTTGCCCGAGCCGTTGACACCGAGCACGCCGATCTTGGCGTCCGGATAGAACGACAGATGGATGTTATCGAGCACCTTCCGGGTCGGGTAGCTCTTGGTCAGGCCTTGCATGAAATAGATGAACTGGCGCGCCATCGGTCCCGAAAACCTTCGATTTGAGGAAATTTGCTTGCCGCCGATGTAGCGATCCCGCCCCCAAAGGGCAATGTTTTCCCTCCGTTCACCACGGATGAATACGGGACGGACACCATCCCGCCGTCGATCCGGACAATTGAAACCATCTTTTAATAAATCAGGCCAAAGCTCGGTTTCGCGCGGAAACAGCGCCACCCGCTCAGAATGAACGGGAGCACAGCGAGACAGCGTCATGGCCATGATCGAGACCAATTCCCTTCCCGTTCCGGTGGAAGCCGGCAGCGCCTCCGCGTTCGCCTCGGAGATCAAGGGCTTCTGGAAGCGCTTCTTCGCCACCGCTTTCAACCCCTACCGGCCCGAACTGCATTACATGCGCGGCCCCGGCCCCGCCTGGCGCGCCAAGCACGGCATGAATGCGCCGTTCCGGCTCAAGCCCCGCGACCTCTGAGCCTTTACCACCTGTCGGATTTTTGAAGACGCGAACGGCTTGCGCACGGTCCTGATTGCGCGCAACCATGGCCTGGTTCCACCTCTCGCCATGGATGAACGCTGATGACGCGGCTGCGCTGTGCAATTCTCGACGACTATTTCAACCTCGCCCTCGACGTCGCCGACTGGCAAAGCCTGTCCGACCGCATCGACGTCACCGTGTTCAGCCATCCCTTCGCCTCCGAGCAGGCTGCGGCGAGCGCGCTGGCCGACTTCGATATCGTCTGCGCGATGCGCGAGCGCACCGCGTTCCCCAAGAGCCTGTTCGAGAGCCTGCCGAAGCTGAAGCTGCTGCTGACATCAGGCATGCGCAACGCCTCGATCGACATGGAGGCCGCCAAGGCGCGGGGCGTCACGATCGGCGGCACGCAATATTCGCGCGATCCGACCGCGCCCCTCACCATGGGCCTGATCCTGGAACTGACCCGCGGCATCGGCCGCGAGAACGCGCGCATGCATGCGGGCGAGCCCTGGCAGGCCTTTGCCGGCGTCGAGATCGAGGGCTTGACGCTCGGCGTCGTCGGGCTCGGCAAGCTCGGCAGCAAGATGGCGGGCATTGCGAAGGCGTTCGGCATGAACGTGATCGCCTGGAGCCCGAACCTGACCCCGGAGAAGTGCGCGGCCGCCGGCGTCGGCTACGCCACCAAGGAGGAGCTGTTCGCCAAGGCCGATATCGTCAGCATCCATGTGGTGCTGAGCGAACGCTCCCGCGGGCTGATCGGGGCTGCCGACCTCGCGCGGATGAAACCGACGGCCTTCCTCGTCAACACCGCGCGCGGGCCGATCGTGGACGAGCAGGCGCTGCTCGAGGCGTTGCAGCAGAAGAGGATTGCAGGCGCCGGCATCGACGTGTTCTCGGTCGAGCCGCTGCCGACGAACCATCCGTTCCGCAAGCTCGACAATCTCGTGCTGACGCCGCATCTCGGCTACGCCACCGAGGACGGCTTGCGCATCCATTACGGCCAGATGGTCGAGGCGATCGACGCCTTCACCAAGGGCGGCGAGCTGCCGCGGAAGCTGGCCTGAAGCCTCAGGCCGCCGAGCGGTGACTGGTGGGCTGCCGTGCCGCGTCGGCAAAGCCGTCGCGCCAGGAGGCATGCGCCGGCAGCCAGCCGAGCTCGCGCTTGGCCTTGCCGTTGGAGGCTCCACGCACCTCCGTCATCATCGCAACCATATGCTCGCCTGCGAGCAGGCGCCCGAGCCAGGCGGGAATGTGACGCGGCGGCTTGGCACCGAGCAATTCGGCCAGCGCGGGCAACCAATCCTTCACCTGCGCCGGATGATCGTCGACGATATTGTAGATACTGCCCGCGCGCCCGCGTTCGAGCGCGGCAAGCGTGGCAGAGGCGGCATCTTCGGTGTGAATGAACGACCACGTGCCGCCGCCATCGCCGATCACGGGCACACGCCGGTGGCGCAGCTGGTCGATCATCGCCGGCGAGAGCGTGCCGGTGCCCGGTCCATAGAAGAATCCATAGCGCAGCACGATGCCCTCCGGCGACGTCGAAGCGGTGACGCTTCGCTCCAGATACCGGATTGCCTCGAGCGTGCGTCGCAGCTCTCGCGGCGGATGTGGGTCGAGCTCATCGGTCTCGGTCTTCACCGTTCCCCCGGCGCGACTGAAGATCCAGCCGCAGAAGCTTTGCGCGATGAAGCGCCTGGCGCCGGCCTCGCGTGCGGCGTTGAGCAGAATGTCGGTTCCGCGGGTGCGGAGCTCGTTGGTTCGCGCGAAGGCCCGATCGAAATGACGGAGATCGGTGGCGGCCGCGAGATCTGTCATCTGGTGGATGACGGCGTCGGGCTGTGCCGCAATCACCGCAGCGCGCATGCTGTCGGCATCGAGGCCGTCGGCAACGACCGGCTCCGCACCCAATCGCCGCACAAGCTCTGTTTTTGCCGCATTCCGTGTCGTGCCGATCACGGAATGACCCGCGGCGACCAGCGCCGGAACAAGATACTGACCGACCGCGCCGGTCGCGCCCGCAACAAAGATGCGCATCCTGTGCTCCTCAATTCGTTGCAATCCTCCCGGACGTAATCGAGGTGCGGAGCCGTTCAAGGAGGCATGCGCAAGCGAGACATGCGCGCATGCGTCAAATGATGACGGGGGGGGGGGGGGGGGGGGGCGCGCGGGGGGGGGGGGGGGGTTTGGGGGGGGGGGGGGGGGCGCGGGGGGGGGGGGGGGGGGGGGGGCGCCCCCCCCCCCGGGGCGGGCCGCCCCGCCCCCCCCCCCCCCCCCCCCCCCCCCCCGCGCGCTCCCCCCCCCCCCCCCCCCCCCCCCCCCCCCCCCCCCCCCCCCCCGTCATCAGATCAATTCTTGCGAGGCCGATTCAGCGCACGGTGACGGGCGCGGGCAGCGGCGGCACCACCGTCGGCTGGGTGCCTCCGACCGGGCCAGCCTGTGCAGCCATCGGAGCGGGCCCGGCAGCGCCGGGCATGGGCGCGGCGGATGCGGTCGCAGTTCCCGGCGGCGGACCACCCGGCATCACGACCACGCGGGTGCCGACCTTGACGCGATCGAACAGGTCGGAGACGTCCTCGTTCAGCATGCCGATGCAGCCGGAGGACACGAACTTGCCGATGGTCGAGGGCTGGTTGGTGCCGTGGATGCGGTAGACGGTCGAGCCGAGATACATCGCGCGGGCGCCGAGCGGATTGCCGGGACCGCCGGCCATGAAGCGCGGCAGATAGGGCTGGCGCTCGATCATCTCGGTCGGCGGATGCCAATCCGGCCACTCGGCCTTGCGCGTGATCTTCTGCACGCCGGTCCAGGTGAAGCCGTCGCGGCCGACGCGGACGCCGTAGCGAATCGCACGGCCATTGCCGAGCACGTAATAGAGGTAGGTATTCGGGGTATCGACGATGAGTGTTCCGGCCGGCTCCTTGGTCACCAGCGAGACCTCCTGGCGGCGCAGGTTCTGCGGCAGCTGCGCCGGAGCGGCGTCAGGCTGCTCCTCGGGCGGCAGCGAGGCGATCGCCATCGGCCGGCCGTCGGCACCCGCGGGCGGCTGCCCGGCCTGGACCGTTCCGGTCGCGCCGGGACCACCGACTGCCTCCGGCGGACGCAGGCCGTCACTGCCGGGCGCTTGATCCGGACGATCGGCGTAGATCACCGCGGGCGGGCCGGCGGGGCGGCCGTAGCGCGGATCGTCGGGCGACATCACCGGACCCTGCGGCGGCGCGGCGGAATACACCGGGGGAGCGCCGGGCGGACGGCCGTAGCGCGGATCCGGGCCGGGCGGCGGCAGCGCTGCCTGCGGCATCGAATCGTCTTCATCGTCCAGTGCGTCGAAACTCGGCGCGCGGTCGCCGGGCCGATATTCGGCCGGCGCGCCATAGCTCGGCGCCTGCTGGACCGGATAGCTCTGGGCCTGTGCGAGCGAGGTTCCCGCCGCAGCGACTGTTGCGGCAGCGCATATCGTCAGAAAATGTTTGATCATCATCGCTCTTGTATAGTCCCCGGGCCCCGTCCGGACCGTTAACGGCCACATGACCGAAGATAGCGGCACATTCAAGACACTACAGGCGGATTTGTGCCTGATTTGCCAATTTGTGATCCGCAAGACTACCGTTGCCTCCTTGCATCAGGGGACGAAAATCAGTCCCTGCCTGAGATCGCCGGAGTCGCCGGCTCCGTTTTTTACGGAACGGCGCGGAATCGTTGCGGTATGTTCGAATCAGCCTGATTCGCCTCCGCTTTGAGCTTCATCCCCCGCGTGGCGAACGCGGCAAGCAGTACCGTCACCGCGTTCAGATGGCTCATGGGCCCTGGCCACTTCGCCGCCGGGGCGGAAATTCGCAATCCCTCGATGCTTCCCGGCTTTCGCTTCCTGTTTGCCGCGATCCTGCTGTCAGCCTCCATCCTGGTATTCGGCCTGGGCGCCGCCGCGCTGCTGCGGGCGAGCCACGAGCAGTATGTCAGCAACCCCTCCTGGCGGAATGGTCCGCAGGAGCAGGTGTTTGCACAAGCTCCCGAGCCGGCCCAGCCGGTGCTCGCGGTCCTCCGCGCCGAGCCGGAGGCCGCCACCGATCCGACGCCGTCGCTGCGCGATCAAGTCCCGACCATCACGCTGCCGATGAGCGAGCCCGAGCCGGTCGTCATGGTGACAACCGAGACCGACGGTCAGCCGCAGGTCGTTGCACCTCCGGCTGACGTCCCGGCCGAACCGGCCAATGTCGAGGCCAAGGCCGAGACGACGACGGACGCCGCGGCGCCAGCCTCAAGCAACACGCTTACTCCGGCCGACGCCAGCGCATCCATCGCCGAGGCCAAGCCCGTTTCGATCGCTCTCACGAGCAAACCAACACCTGCCGTCCCCAGCGCAGCCTCGGCTTCGTCCAGGTTCGACATGGCGAGCGCGAAGTTCGCCGCATTGAACGACCCGGCGACCACGGCCTGGAAGGGTCCGCCGGCGAAGGTCAAGGCCGACTCTAAGGCCGACAGCAGTTCGCCGGAGAGCAAGGCGACCAAGCCGCGGGCGCATCGGGTGAAGAAGCGCCGCCGCATTGTCAGGCGTCCGCCGCCGCCGGTTCAGCAACTCGATGCGTTCGGACAACCGCAACCCACGCTCGCCGCAACGACGACCGCGCGCGCACATCAGTAGGGTTACGCCGGCCCCGTTGCGATCGCCGGTCCCTTTTCCTGCCCCCATTCCGACCATGAGCCGTCGTAGAGCGCGGTGTCGGTGATGCCGAGGCGATAGAGCGCCAGCGTCAGCACGCCGGCAGAGACCCCGGAGCCGCAGCTCGTCACGATCGGCGCATCGAGCTTGACGCCGGCGTTGGTGAAGGCAACGCGGAGATCATCGAGCGGCTTCATCGTGCCGGTCGCGGCGTCGAACAGGAGATTGTAGGGCACGTTGCGCGCGCCCGGGATATGGCCGGAGCGGATGCCTGCGCGTGGCTCCGGCGCTCGGCCCTCGAACCGGTCGGCGGCGCGCGCATCGATCACCTGCTCGGCACGGCTTTCGACGTTGGCGATCAATTGCTGCATGCTGCGCACGCGTTTGGAATCGTAGCTCGCCTTGAATGTCGCCGGCTTCGGCTTTGTCTCGCCGCTCTCGACCGGACGCCCCTCGGCGCGCCACTTCTTCAGGCCGCCATTGAGGATGCGCACATTGCCGTGGCCGAAAGCCAGGAACATCCACCACGCGCGGGGAGCAGCGACCCAGCCGCCGGCATCGTAGATCACGACGGTGTCGGCATTGGAGATGCCGAGATGACCCACGTCGCGACCGAACTGCTCGGCGCTCGGATACATGTGCGGCAGCGGGTTGGAATGGTCGGACACCGCGTCGACGTCGAAGAACACCGCGCCAGGCAGATGCGCGGCGAGATAGTCATCCTTTGGCAGCGGCAGCACGCCCGGCAGCTTGAAGCTGGCATCGAGCACCTTGACGTTGGCATCGTCGATGTGGGCGGCGAGCCATTCGGTGGAGACGAGGGGATCGGTGGCGGTCATTGCATGCTCCGGCAGTTGTCTCAGTCGTCATGGCCGGGCTTGTCCCGGCCATCCACGTTCTTCTTCGCGACAAAGACGTGGATGCCCGGGTCATCTAGCGCGAAGACGCGCTTCGCGCTTTTGCCCGAGCATGACGGAGTGTGTGGTGAGAGAGGTATTCATCTCACCCCTTCTTCTTCGGCTCCCACTGTTGGGTCGGCCCGCCGGCGTCGCGCCAGGCGGCGTAGCCGCCGGCGATGTGGGCGACGGGCTTGAGGCCCATGTCCTGCGCGGTCTTGGCGGCGAGCGCGGAGCGCAAGCCGCCGGCGCAATGGAACACGAATTTCTTATCCTCCTGGAACACCGGCTTCGCATAAGGGCTCTGCGGATCGATCCAGAATTCGAGCATGCCGCGGGTGCAGGCGAACGCGCCGGGAATGCGACCGTCGCGCTCGATCTCGCGGGGATCGCGGATATCGACGATGACGACGTCGCCGTTCTTCGAGATCTCGATGGCATCCTTGGCGGTGAGCGTCTCGATCTCGGCATTGGCCTCGTCGATCAGCGCCTTGATGCCGCGGGTGATGGTCTGGGGCATGGTCTTCCCTTCTTCTCTTCCGTCGTTCCGGGGCGATCGCGAAGCGAGCGAACCCGGAACCTCGATCGGCATCAACAACTGCGAGATTCCGGGTTCGCGCTGCGCGCGCCCCGGAATGACGGCGTGTGTGGCTAGTGCGTCAATTCCTTCATCGCACCTTCCAGCCCCTCGATCGTGATTGGATACATGCGGTTGGCGAAGATGCGTTTGATGATCGTGGTGGACTCCGAATAGTCCCAGTGCTTCTGCTGCACGGGGTTGAGCCACACCGAATGCGGATAGGTGCGGATGATGCGGTCGAGCCAGACCGAGCCGGGCTCCTCGTTGACGTGCTCGACCGACCCGCCGGGCACCATGATCTCGTAAGGCGACATCGAGGCGTCGCCGACGAACACGATCTTGTAGTCGTGCGGGTATTTGTGCAGCACGTCCCAGGTCGGCGTGCGATCGGTGAAGCGGCGCTTGTTCTGCTTCCACACGCCTTCATAGAGGCAGTTGTGGAAGTAGAAATACTCCATATGCTTAAACTCGCTCTTCGCCGCCGAGAACAACTCCTCGACCTGCTCGATATGCGCGTCCATCGAGCCGCCGATGTCGAAGAACACCAGCAGCTTCACCGCGTTGCGCCGCTCGGGCCGCATGTGCACGTCGAGATAGCCGTGATTGGCGGTCTCGCGGATGGTGGTATCGAGATCGAGCTCGTCCGGCGCGCCAGTGCGCGCGAATTTGCGCAGGCGCCGCAGCGCCACCTTGATGTTGCGGATGCCGAGCTCGACATTGCCGTCGAGATCCTTGAACTCGCGCTTGTCCCACACCTTCACGGCGCGGTTGTTGCGGTTTTTCTCCTGGCCGATGCGAACGCCTTCGGGATTGTAGCCATGGGCGCCGAACGGCGAGGTGCCCGCCGTGCCGATCCACTTGCTTCCGCCCTGATGGCGGCCCTTCTGCTCCTCGAGGCGTTTCTTCAGGGTCTCCATGAGCTTGTCCCAGCCCATGGCCTCGATCTGCTTCTTCTCGTCTTCCGTCAGGTACTTTTCGGCGAGCTTCTTCAGCCACTCTTCGGGGATCTCGGCCCCTTCCATGGCGTCGAGCAGGCTTTCCAGCCCCTTGAAGACGGTGCCGAAGACGCGGTCGAACTTGTCGAGGTTGCGCTCGTCTTTCACCAGCGAGGTGCGCGAGAGATAGTAGAAATTCTCGACCGAATAGTCCGCGAGGTCAGCGTCGAGCGCCTCCATCAGCGTGAGGTATTCGCGCAGCGTCACGGGGACCTGCGCATCGCGCAGAGAAGTGAAGAATTGCAGGAACATGGGTGACAGATTGCCCGTCGGGGGGCGAACGTCAAGGGGCGGAGGCCACGGCTCTGCGCTGGACCGGGAGGGTTTTTGCTCTAGAATTGGCGGTCTCACGGGGTTGTTTTGGGGACGTTTGCAATGGGAATTCTCGCAGCGCTCATCATTGGCGCTATCGCAGGCTGGCTTGCCGGCAAGATTGTCCATGGGGCGGGATTTGGGCTGATCGGCAACATCGTCGTCGGCATCATCGGTGCACTTGTGGCCAGCTGGATTCTGCCTCAGCTGCATATCCAGCTCGCAACGGGCACGGTCGGGGCCATCGTGGATGCCACGATCGGCGCGGTGATTGTGCTCGTCATCCTTTCGCTGATAAAACGGGTCTGAAAGCCTGACCGAACCAGGAACGGCCGCCATGCGCGGCCGTTCCCATGTCGCGACCGGGGCACCGCCGGGACGACGACCAACAAGGACGCGCGATGAAATTTACCGGCACCAAGGACTATGTTGCGACCGACGATCTCAAGGTCGCGGTCAACGCCTCGATCGTGCTGGAGCGCCCGCTGCTCATCAAGGGCGAGCCCGGCACCGGCAAGACGGTGCTGGCGGAGGAAGTGGCGAAAGCGCTGAACGCCCCGCTTCTGACCTGGCACATCAAGTCCACGACCAAGGCACAGCAAGGCCTCTACGAATACGACGCGGTGTCGCGCCTGCGCGACAGCCAGCTCGGCGATGCCCGCGTGTCCGACATCAAGAACTACATCAAGCGCGGCAAGCTGTGGGATGCCTTCACCGCCGAGCAGCGCCCGGTGCTGCTGATCGACGAGATCGACAAGGCCGACATCGAATTCCCGAACGATCTTTTGCTCGAGCTCGACCGCATGGAATTCCATGTCTACGAGACCGGCGAGACGATCAAGGCCAAGCAGCGCCCGATCATGATGATCACCTCCAACAACGAGAAGGAGCTGCCCGACGCGTTCCTGCGCCGCTGCTTTTTCCACTACATCAAGTTCCCCGATGCCGACACCATGACCCGGATCGTCGACGTCCATTTTCCCGGCATCAAGAAGCGGCTGGTCGAGGAAGCCTTGCGCATCTTCTTCGAGGTCCGCGAGGTGCCCGGTCTGAAGAAGAAGCCGTCCACCTCCGAGCTGCTCGACTGGCTCAAGCTGCTGCTCAACGAAGACATGAGCGTCGAGCAGCTGCGCGAACGCGACCCGCGCAAGCTGATCCCGCCGCTGCACGGCGCGCTGCTCAAGAACGAGCAAGATGTGCATCTGTTCGAGCGACTCGCGTTCTTGAGCCGGAGGGAAGTGTAGGTTCGAGCGCACTCCGCGTTGCGGGCGAGGCAATCGGCCATATCAACCGGTGTCGTCCTGGCGAAGGCCAGGACCCATACCGCGTGATCTATCCATAAAACTCCGGCGCCAGTACCGCCCACCAAACCCCTCCCTGGGGTAATGGGTCCTGGCTTTCGCCAGGACGACGGTGGTGAAGCATCACGCTTCAACACACCCGCATCCTAAATCGCAGACACGCCTTCGCATCCTCGCGGCGCATTCGCCCGAGCTATGCTCTCTCCGTCACCCCTTTGACAAAGAGGGTGCAGGGAAGGCCGGGTGCCGGCTGGCACCCACGGTCCGCTGTGCGCATGTAGCGCAAAAGGACTGCACAGCGGCATACAGGCGAAGCCCAACACACGGCCTTCCCTGCGCAATGGTCGGACGGCTTATGCCGTGCTCTCCCGGGAGCCGAACTTTCCTTCTGGCCTCCCTCGCCCCGCGAATTGACGATGCCGTCCGCCCGGTTGGGCTCGCGCACATCTCCGCAAAGGCTTGACCGTAGCAACGACGGCCAGGACCACACGGTTTTGCCGTACGCAGCTCATCCGGCTCCGCCAAGAGGCTTCGCCGGACTTCGGCGCCGCTCGTCCGCACGAAGCCTCGGGCTCACAGGGACTACCCGCCCTGCCCGCGCCTCTCGCGCACGACGCTGCTGCGTCCACCGCAACCCGGCCCGCGTTTCGAACGACTCGCGAACCGCCCCTCTTCGTCGGGCCGGGCTGTTTCGATCTATGCCGTAATTCCGAATTTCGGTAAAGTGGAATATTTTTGCGAGGAGGGATTGACGGGGTGGCGGGGTGTTTTGCCCGACGGGCAGCCGTAGGATGGGTAGAGCGCAGCGAAACCCATCAAACTCTTCCCGCGAACGCCGCAAGACGATGGGTTTCGCTTTCGCTCTACCTATCTCCTACGCCACACTCACGCTACCGCCGCATCCGGCACGCGCGCGGCTTCCATCGGCTGCTTGCCGCGGATCAGGTCCGAGGCGCGGTCGGCGATCATCATGGTCGACGCATTCAAATTCGCCGAGATCATGCGCGGCATCACGGAGGCGTCGATGACGCGCAGGCCTTGCAACCCGTGGACGCGGAGCTGGTCGTCGACCACCGCCCAGGTGGAATCCGCCGGGCCCATGCGGCAGGTGCAGCCGGGGTGGAAGGTGGTGGTGCCGCGCTCGGTGGCGGCGGCCAGGAACTCGTCGTCGGTGTTGATGTCAGGACCCGGGAAATCCTCGTAGGCGTAATAGGGCGACAGCGGCGCGCTCTTCAAAAGCTTGCGCGCGAGCTTCATGCCACCGACGATGACCCGGCGGTCGAGCTCGGCGTCGAGATAATTGGTCTGGATGATCGGCGGCGCGAATGGATCTGCCGAGCGGATGCGGACATAGCCGCGACTCTCGGGGCGCTGCTGCCAGGAGGCCACCGTCATGCCGGGCTCGTCCTCGAGCTGGCCCTGCACGCCTTCCTTGTAGCTCGCCGGCGTGAAGGTGAGCTGCAAATCGGAGCTTTCCGCGCTCTCGCCGGAATGCCAGAAACAGTAGACCATGGTCGGCGACAGCGACAGCAGGCCTTTGCGCGCAGTCGCCCATTTCATCGCCTCGACCCAGAGACGCCAGCCGCGGCGAAGCTCGTTGATGGTCCTGATGTCCTTGACGCGCGCCACCGTGCGCGGGGCGTAATGATCCTGCAGGCCCTCGCCGACCGGAAGCGCGTGACGCACGGCGATGCCGTGGGCGCTGAGCAAATCAGGCGAGCCGATGCCGGAGAGCTGCAAGAGCTGCGGCGAATTATAGGTGCCGCCGGACAGGATCACCTCCTTGTTGGCGCGGACCTCGACCGGCGTGCCGCCAGAGCCGCCCTTCATGTAGCGCACGCCGACGGCGCGCTTGCCCTCGAAGATGATCTCGGTCGCGTGCGCGTGGGTGTGGACATGCACGTTCGGCCGCTTCATCGCGGGCTTGAGGAACGCGGTGGCGCCGGAGACGCGCAGGCCCTTGTCGATGGTGCGCTGGCAGTAGGAGACGCCTTCCTGGGTCTTGCCGTTGTAGTCGGGGTTGCGGGGAATGCCGAGCGAGACCGCGCCTTCCATGAAGGCTTCGCAAAGCGGATCGCGCCAGTTCATGGTGGTGACGGTGAGATTGCCGTCGCGGCCGCGGTAAACGTCCTCGCCCTCGCCGACCCGTTTCTCCAGCCGCCGGAAGTAGGGCAGCACGTCAGCATAGCCCCAGCCGCGATTGCCCATCTGCGCCCAGGTGTCGAAATCCATGCGCTGGCCGCGATTGTAGATATGGCCGTTGATCGAGGACGAGCCGCCGAGCGTCTTGCCGCGGGGCGCGTAGATGCTGCGCCCGCCGGTCCAGGGCCCGACCTCCTGCTGGTAGGCCCAGTTGATGCTCTTCATGTGGAAGGTCTTGATGAAGCCCGCCGGCAGATGGATGTAGGGATGCCAGTCGCTCGGGCCCGCCTCGAGCACGCAGATGCTGGTAGCAGGGTCTTCGCTCAGCCGGCTGGTGAGCACGCAACCGGCGGAGCCCGCGCCGACGATCACATAATCAAATCTGTCCATGGTGCCTCGGCCGCCTCTAGCGCGGCTTGTCGTTGAGTTGATAATTCAAATGCGTTCGCACCGTCGGCCATTCGGCGGCGGTGATGCTGTAGACCACCGTGTCGCGCAGCGTGCCGTTCGGCGCGACCTGGTGGCTGCGCAGGATGCCGTCCTGCTTGGCGCCCAGGCGCTCGATGGCGCGGCGGCTCTGGTGATTGAAGAAATGCGTGCGGAATTCCACCGCGATGCAGTCCAGGGTCTCGAAGGCATGGGTGAGCAGCAGCAGCTTGCACTGCGTGTTGAGCGGGCCGCGCTGCGCGCCCTTGCCATACCAGGTCGAGCCGATCTCGACCCGGCGGTTGGCGGCATCGATGTTCATGTAGGTCGTCATGCCCACGATCTTGCCGCTGCCATCGAACACGGTGAAGGGGAGCATCGAGCCCGCGGCCTGAAGACCGAGCCGGCGGTCGATTTCCTTGCCCATGTTGTCCGGCGTCGGAATCGCGGTGTACCAGATGGTGGAGAGCTCGCCGTCCTTCACGGCCTCGACCAGCCCCTCACGGTGCTGATGCGACAGCGGCTCCAGACCGGCATGCTGTCCGCGCAGGGTGATGGGATCAGGCCAGGGCATCGAATATCTCTCCTTGCGTCATTGCGAGCGAAGCGAAGCAATCCATGCTGTCAGCTCCTCATCCTGAGGAGCGCGGCACGCGCGTCTCGAAGGATGAAGGCCCCGCTGGTGGCCTCGCCCTTCGAGACGCGCGCAAAGGGCGCGCTCCTCAGGGTGAGGGTCTGCCGGATTGCTTCGCTTCTCGCAATGACGGATTGGCTCACTTGTTCAGGAAATTCAACGGCAAACCGCTGCGCGGCCAGTCCATGGCGATCAGCTCGCCCTTGCCTGAGAGCGTGATGTAGGCGGTCTTCAGCTCGGGGCCGCCGAAGGCGATGTTGGTGGTGACGCGGTCGCCGGTCGGGATCTGCTCGACCAAGGTACCATCAGGCGCGATCACCGAGATGCAGCCGGAGACGAGGGTGGCGACGCAGACATTGCCGTTCGCTTCGACGGCGAGCGAGTCGAACATCTGGTAGCCGCCGAGGCCGCAGATCGGTTTGCCCCGCTCGCCGCGATAGATCACGTCGCGCGGCTTGAGCGTGCCGGGCGCGGAGAGCTCGTAGGCCCAGAGCCGGCCCGTCGGCGTCTCCGCGATGTAGACGGTGGTCTCGTCGGGCGACAAGCCGATGCCGTTCGCCGGCAACACGCCATGGACGATTTCGACGATCTCCTTCATGCCGGGCTTGAGATAGTACATGCCGCCGACGTCCATCTCGCGCGCGCGGCGCTTACCGAGATCGGAGAACCAGAGGCCGCCCTGCTTGTCGAACACCAGATCGTTGGGCCCGCGCAGATCGTGCTCGCCGCAACGCGTCACGACGGTTTCGATCTGGCCGGATTGCAGATCGACGCGCTGGATCGAGCCGCCGAGATAATCGTCGGGCTGCGGGCCCGGCATGATCATGTTGCGCGTCGGGATCCAGGAGAAGCCGCCATTGTTGCAGATGTAGATCTTGCCGTCGGGGCCGAGGGCCGCGCCGTTCGGGCCGCCCGGAATCTTCGCGACCATCTCCTTGCGCCCGTCGGGATGGATTCGGGTCAGGCGCTGGCCGCGAATTTCCACCAGCACCACCGAGCCGTCCGGCATCACGACCGGCCCTTCGGGAAATTCGAGGTCGGTGGCGAGAACGCGGACGTTGGACATGTGGGACCCTCCCGGCTGCTTCTTATGACTTGCACGGGATGTCCGGCACGGGCCCCACACGCAAGATTGCCTGTGGTTATGACAAAGTCGCCGGGGCTTGCCAAGCAAGCGGGATGGTATGCCAGCGTTGCGCGCTAATCTCGCACGGGTATCCAAATTTCCAGGCCGCCATTGCCGGTGGCGGGATCAAATTGCTCGTCGTAGCGCTCGAAGTTCGGCGCATCGGCCGCCTTCAGGCCGGAGGCCGGCAGCCACTGATTCCAGATCGCGTTGACGGTGCGCCTGATCGAGGCGACGTGGTCGGCGTGGGTGAACACCGCATAGCGCTGCTCGGGGATCCGGATACGGCCGAAGCGGCGCGGCAGCTCGGAGAAATCGGCGACCTCGACGCCGGCGATGTAGTCGAAATTGCCGGCATCGTCGCCGTTGCAGCAGACGCCATAGGCGACCGGTCCAACGCGCGCGGGAATGTCGGCGACCTCCTGGTGGAAGCGCTGCCACAGTCCAGGAATGGCCGCGCCGTTGTCGCAGGAGATGCGCTCGTTGATACCCGCGACGAGAAAGGCCTTTGTGGTTTCGAAGCGCGGGGTGGCGAGCTTGTCGGAGATGGTTGAGTCCATGAGGATCGGCTCCTGAAGCCTGAGATGGCCGGTGCATTGCGCGGCCCGCACCGCCTCGGGCGTGGTGCCGAACTGGTCGCGGAACGCGCGGGTGAATGCTTCGTGCGAGCCGTAATCCGCCTCGAGCGCCAGCGACAGGATATCCGGCGCGCCGTTCGCAAGACTGCGCGCCGCCTCGGTCAGCCGCCGCGCGCGCACGTACCGCATCACCGGCAGGCCGGCGGCTGCGGCAAACGCGCGCACGATGTGGAACCGCGACACGCCCGATATCGCAGCGATCTCATCGAGCGTCATCGGCTCGGCCAGATGGCTCTCGACATACCAGAGCGCGCGCTGGGCTGGGTTCACGGCGTTTCTCGTTCGAAGCGCGACCATGATGCACCGAAGTCCGCGGGTTTCGCTTGATCGGTGTTGCGGTCCCGCAAGATGATAACGCCGGACCAGCCACTGGCAACGTCCGGGCGTTCATGGCTACACTCGGGGGCGTCCTTGAAACCGCTCACGAGAAAGCAGGAGGAACGGCGACATGAAGATCACCGATGTGCGGGCGCACCATATCCGCATCCCCTATGACGCCGGTGTCGCGAGCTTCCGTCAGGGCGCCTCCGCCATCACCGCGCTCGACATGGTGATGGTCGAGGTCAGCACCGACGCCGGGTTGACCGGCTGGGGCGATGCCTTCGCCTATGTCTGCCCCCGCACCACGCGCAGTGCCGTCGAGGAAATGATCGCACCGCAGGCCCGCGGGCTGGAGGTTCCCGATGCCGCCGGCATTCCCGCGTTGATGGAGCAGATCCAGCGCAATCTGCATCTGTTCGGGCGTTACGGCATCACCATGTTCGCGATCTCCGGGCTCGACATCGCGCTGTGGGACCTCGCCGCCAAGGTCAAGGGCGTGCCGCTGCACCGCCTGCTCGGCGGCACCAGGCGCCCGGCCATTCCGGCCTATGCGAGCCTGTTGCGGATCGGTTCGCCCGACAGCATCGCCGCCGAATGCAAGAAGGCGCTGGCGCTCGGCTATGGGGCCATCAAGCTGCACGAGACCACGGCGCCGGCGGTGTTTGCCGCGCGCGCGGCGATCGGGCCCGGCATTCCGCTGATGGTGGACATGAACTGCCCGCTGTCAGGCGAGCAGGCGATCGCGTTCGCCAGGACATGCCGGGACGCGCAGCCGATGTTCCTGGAGGAGCCGGTCTGGCCGCCGGAGGATTTTGCGGCGCTCGCCGAGGTCCGCAGCAAGGGCGAACTCGACGTCGCCGCCGGCGAGAACGCCTGCACGGAATATCAATTCCGCCAGATGATGGAGGCGGGCGCGGTCAGCCACGCCCAGCCGTCGGTGATCAAGGTCGGCGGCATCACGGAATTTCTGAAGGTTGCGGCGCTCGCAGATCGGCTCGGCGTCAAGATCGTTCCGCACTCTCCGTATTTCGGCCCCGGCCTGCTGGCGACCTTGCATCTCCTGGCGGGGCGCGACGACGGGTTGGTCGAGATGTTTTACCTGAAACGCGAGGCCTGCCTGTGGGGCGGCCGCGCCGACGTCGATGCCACCGGCCATGTCCCGGTGCCGACCGGACCCGGACTTGGCTATGAGCCCGACCGCAGCGTGATGGAGCGATATCGCGTCGCCTGAGCGCGGCGCCTATTTCGCCGCATCCTTCGCCGGTGGCGCATCCTGCTTCTTCTTCACATCCTCCGCGGTCTTCGCCTGCGCGGCCTGGAGATCGCCGAGCGTCTTCTGCAATCCGGCCACGGTCGTCTTCAACGCATCGATCTGGCGAGCCGCGGCGTCCAGCTTTTGCTGGTGATCGAGGTTCAGCTTGGTGATCGTCTTCTGGAGGAAGTCGACGTTGCTCTGGAGGCAGCTGGTGCGGCGCTCCATGGTCTTCTCGACGGTGCAGATCTCGATGCCGGGCACGTCCTGCGCGCGGACCGGCGCAATCGCCAGCGTGGCGAGCAGTGGCATCGCGAAACAGACGCCGGCGCTTCGAAGCAGCATGCAGGTTCCTCGTCAAATCAATCACGGCAATGTGCGCTTTTTGCACGCGGCCTGTCGAGGCTACCACACTCGCACCGCATTCTCGCGTTGAGCTTGCAGCTGTTCCCTCGGACGGGGAGCGATGATCTGCACGCGGAGGAATTGGGCGCTCCTTCCGCGGCTTTGTTTAGGGGAGTTTTTGATGGCAACGCGCGACAGACGACTGGCGGAATTCGACGGCGCCGGAGAACCGCCGCCTGGCCTTGCAGTCGAAGTGCTGTGCGAGGACCACAGCGGGACCTATCAGCTGCCGTTCGCCTGCCGCTATGTCGAGGGACGATGGCAGAACCACACGGCCGGTGTCGCAGTCGAAGCTACCGTCATCGGCTGGCGCGTCCCGCGCATGAAGCATTCAGGCGTGGCCTGAGCACTGATTTGTCTCAAAATGCAACGGGGCCGCGTCCCGCCTTAACCTTCGGAACGCGGCCCGAACGAATCACGTCCGAATCAGCCGCAGGGGCCCGTACGCGCCTGTTCACGGCTAGATGTCGCAACTGGCCACCAGGCGCACACAATATCTGCGCAGCGCCTGAGCAGGGCCAGCCGGCCACCGGCGTCAAAAGTTAACGGCTTCAATGACATGACCGCTGGGTGCGACGGTTGGATGCTCGCTCCCAAAACAGGCAGATGGCACCCGGCCTGCCTAATATTCGACCTCAAGCTCCTCGATCTCGGCCGGCTCGTCCCTTGCCGCCGCGATCCATTCCTTCATCTCCGGCATGGCCATGATGGTATCGGCATAGGCCTGCAGCTGCGGCTCAAGCTTGACGTTATAGGTCACGAAGCGCGTCACCACGGGGGCGTACATCGCGTCAGCCATGGTGCGGGTCTCGCCGAACAGGAAGGGCCCGCCCGATTTGTCCAGGCAGTCGCGCCAGATCGCCCAGACGCGATCGATGTCCGCCTGCGCGCGCGACCAGATCTTGAAGCCGGGGAAGTGCCCCTTCAAATTGACCGGCAGCGAGGCGCGCAAGGTGGTGAAGCCTGAATGGATTTCGCCGCAGATCGAGCGGCAATGCGCGCGCTGAACGCGATCCCTAGGCAACAGCCCGGCATCCGGCATCGCCTCGTTGAGATATTCGGCGATCGCCAGCGTATCCCACACGATCGCACCGTCGTGCCGCAGGCATGGCACCAGGATCGACGACGACAACAGCAGGATTTCGGCGCGCGCCGACGCGTCGTCCGGGGCGGTGACGATCTCCTCGAAATCGAGCCCGGAAAATTTCGTCAGCAGCCAGCCACGCAGCGACCAGGACGAATAGTTCTTGCTGCTGATGGTCAGTGTCGCCTTCGCCATGTGGCCTTCCCTCACGCCTGTGACTCGCACCCCGCCCGGACTGCAGGGGTGCGCACCGCCTGTGCTTCCCACGAAGACAGCAGCAAGCGACGTGCCAATCTCGAGGGCAGCCCATCCCGGGTTTGGCTTCGATATTGCATAGCAGCACGGGACAGGTGGGCGTTTCAGTATGATGTCGATGTATTATCAGGCCTTTCAGAACCATATGGACCTGACGGCGCCGTGGCGGTCGGGAGCTTCGTCCGCGCTCAAATTCCTCAATCTGGTGCCGCAGGGCTTATCGGATCAGGTCGTCGGCCGGCTGTCGGCCGCGCTGGAGCTGATCTCCCGCTCCACCCTCACCTATCACCGCCCCGCCTACGGCATCGACAGCGTCATGGTCGGCAATCGCGAGGTCGCCGTGACCGAGGAGATCGCTTACGCGACCCCGTTCGGCTCGCTGCTGCGCTTCAAGAAGGAGGGCGTGGGCGAGCAGCCGCGCATGCTGCTGGTGGCGCCGATGTCCGGCCATTTCGCGACGCTGCTGCGCGGTACCGTGAAGACGCTGCTCCAGGACCACGACGTCTACATCACCGACTGGCACAATCCGCGCGACATTCCCCGCAGCGAGGGCCGTTTCGGGCTCGACGACTACACCGAGCATCTCATCGACTTCCTCGGCCAACTGGGCCCGCGCCCGCATATGGTCGCGATCTGCCAGCCCTCGGTCTCTGCACTCGCGGCCGCCGCGATCATGTGCGAGGGCAACCATCCTTCGCGACCGGCGACGCTGACGCTGATGGCCGGCCCGATCGACACGCGCATCCAGCCGACCAGGGTCAACGAATTCGCCAAGAGCAGGCCGATCGACTGGTTCGAGCAGAACCTGATCAACTACGTGCCGATGCAGTGCCGCGGTGCCTTGCGGAAAGTCTATCCCGGCTTCGTGCAACTCACCGCCTTCGTCTCGATGAATCTCGAGCGCCACATCAAGCAGCACATCGATCTCGCCGATCACATCGCCAAGGGCGAGAAGGAGAAGGCGGCCAGCATCAAGACCTTCTACGACGAATATTTCGCCGTGATGGACCTGCCGGCGGAATTCTACATCGAAACCGTGCGCGACGTGTTCCAGGAGCATCTTCTGCCCCAGGGCAAGCTGATGCATCGGGGACGTCCGGTGAACACCAAGGCGGTCAGCCGCATGGGGCTGATGACGGTGGAGGGCGAGAAGGACGACATCTGCTCGATCGGCCAGACGCTGGCCGCGCAAGACCTCTGCACCGGCGTGCGCGCCTATCGCCGCGTCCACCACATGCAGGCCGGCGTCGGCCATTACGGCGTGTTCTCGGGCAAGCGCTGGAACAACGAAATCTACCCGCTGCTGCGGGATTTCGTGCACGTGAACTCCTGAAGCGCTTGCCTCAGACCGACCATTCCTCGCCCCAGACCTGGACGACGTGGCCCGGCGACACCTCGCGATATTGCCGAACCGGCGGCTGGTAGTCGGGCGCGCGCACCGGGCTTCTGATCTCGTCGTTCGCTACCTCGCGCCTGGTGCCGCGGCGCGCTGGATCGGGCACCGGCACGGCCGCCATCAGTTTCTTCGTATAGGGATGCTGCGGATTGCCGAACAAGGCCGCGCGCGGACCGGTCTCGACGATCTCGCCGAGATACATCACCGCGACGCGATGGCTCATGCGCTCGACCACCGCGATATCGTGGGAAATGAAGAGATAGGCAAGTCCCATGCTGGCCTGAAGGTCCAGCATCAGATTGACGACCTGCGCCTTGACCGAAACGTCGAGCGCCGAGACCGCTTCGTCCGCGACGATCAGCTTCGGTCCGAGCGCAAGCGCGCGGGCAATGCAGATGCGCTGGCGCTGGCCACCGGAGAATTCGTGCGGAAAGCGCGCGGCCATGTCGGCGGTGAGACCCACGCGATCGAGCAGATCGGCGACCCTCTCCCGCGCCTGCGACGCCGAGGCGAGCCCGTTGGCGAGCAATGGGGCCGCAATCGCCGTTCCCACCGACATGCGCGGGTTGAGGCTCGCGAACGGATCCTGAAACACGATCTGCATCTGCTTGCGAAAGTCGCGCAGGGTGCGGGCATTCATCGCCAGCACATCCTGCCCGTCGATCAGAACGGTGCCGCTGTCCGGCTCCGTCAGCTTGAGAATGGAGCGGCCCGTCGTCGACTTGCCGCAGCCGGATTCGCCAACCAGCGCCAGCGTCTCCCCGGCGCGCAAGGAGAAGGAGATGTTCTCGACCGCATGGACGCGGCCCGAGACCTTGCCGAACAGGCCCGAGCGGATTGGAAAGCGCGTCGTGAGGTTGGAGACTTCGAGCAGCGGTCGCTCGGCAATCGAAACCGTATCGGGCGTCTCCGCCGGCTCGTCCGAAGTCCCCGTCGCCTTGTCGACGATCGGAAAGCGCATCGGCCGCGTCCGCCCGTCCATCGAGCCGAGGCGCGGCACGGCCGCGAGTAATGACCTTGTATAGGGATGCGACGGCGTTGCGAAGATGCGCGTGGTCGCGTCGGTCTCCACCGCCTGGCCGCCGTACATCACCACGGTGCGATCCGCGATCTCGGCCACCACGCCCATGTCGTGGGTGATGAAGAGGATCGACATCTCCTCTTCCTGTTGAAGCTCCTTCAGAAGCTCCAGGATCTGGGCCTGGATCGTGACGTCGAGCGCTGTGGTCGGCTCGTCCGCGATCAGCAGCCTCGGCTTGCAGGCCAGCGCCATCGCGATCATCACGCGCTGGCGCATGCCGCCGGAGAAACGATGCGGATGCTCGTGGAAGCGCGATTTTGCAGCGGGGATGCGAACACGATCGAGCAAGCGGATGGTCTCGGCCTCCGCCGCCGCGCGCGACAGACCGCGGTGCTGGATCAGTGCTTCCGCAATCTGGAAGCCGATGGTCAGCACCGGATTGAGGCTCGTCATCGGCTCCTGGAAGATCATGGCGATTTCGTTGCCACGAACATCCTTCATGCTCGCTTCGGGCAGCGTCAGCAGGTCGCGACCGGCAAGCCGGACGCTGCCTTCGACCCGGCCGTTCTCCTTCGGAATGAGCCGCATGATCGAGAGCGCGGTGACGCTCTTGCCCGAACCGGACTCGCCGACGATCGCCACGGTTTCCCGCGAGGCAATATCGAACGACACGTCGCGGACGACGGGACTCCATTGCCGTTCGCGCATGAAGGACGTCGTCAGGCCGGAAACCGACAGCACCGGCGACTGCGCGTTGGCAGCGACCTGCTCGGATGCATTTGCGCCGATGCTCATGCGAAAAATCCCGCGCATGCCCCAGCCGAGGTGCGCCCCCTCCCCCGCTTGCGGGGGAGGGTTGGGGAGAGGGTGCTTCCACCAGCGAGGCCCCCCAAGAGGAGAGAGCCCTCACCCGGCGCTGCGCGCCGACCTCTCCCGCAAGCGGGAGAGGTGCACCAACCCCGCGGCTTGCAGCGATCAGAGCTGACACCATGGCGAACGCCACGACCGCTTCACCTGCCATGATGGCGGACCCCGCTTCGGAGCGCATCGCGCCGAAGCGGCTGTTCGCTTTCATCATCATGGTGTTCGGGATGTTCATGTCGATCCTGGACATCCAGATCGTCTCGGCATCCCTGAGTGAAATCCAGGCCGGCCTGTCGGCAAGCTCCAGCGAGGTCTCCTGGGTCCAGACCGCCTATCTGATCGCCGAAGTGATCGCGATTCCGCTGTCGGGATTTTTGTCGCGCGCCTTCGGCACGCGGCTATTGTTCGCGATCTCGGCGGCCGGCTTTACCGCATCGAGCCTGCTCTGCGGCTTCGCCACCACCATCGAGGAGATGATCCTCTGGCGCGCGCTGCAAGGTTTTCTCGGCGCCGGCATGATCCCGACGGTGTTCGCCTCGGCCTATACCGTTTTCCCACGCACCAAATTCCACATCGTCGGTCCGATCATCGGGCTCGTCGCGACGCTGGCGCCGACCATCGGACCGACCGTCGGCGGCTACATCACCGACCTGATGTCCTGGAACTGGTTGTTCTTCATCAACATCGTGCCCGGCATCGGTATCACCATCGGCGTGCTGGCGCTGGTCGATTTCGACGAGCCGCATTTCGAATTGCTCGATCGTTTCGACTGGTGGGGGCTGCTGTTCATGGCCGGCTTCCTGGGCACGCTGGAATACGTGCTGGAGGAGGGCCCGCAATATGAATGGATGCAGGACCCCTCGGTCGCGATCTGCGCCTGGATCTGCGGCATCTCGGCGATCGCCTTCTTCTGGCGCGTCTTCACCGCGGCCGAGCCGATCGTCAATTTGCGCACCTTTTCCAACCGCAATTTCGCGATCGGCTGCGTCCTTCAGTTCTGCATCGGCATCGGCCTCTACGGCCTGACCTACATCTATCCGCGCTATCTCGCCGAAGTGCGCGGCTATAGCGCGCTGATGATCGGCGAGACCATGTTCGTCTCGGGCATCACCATGTTCCTGGTCGCGCCGGTGGTCGGCCGTCTCATGGCGAAGTACGACATGCGCTACATGATCGCGTTCGGGCTCGTCGTGTTCGCGCTCGGCTCCTACCAGATGACCTGGATCACGCGCGACTACGATTTCTACGAGCTGTTGATTCCGCAGATCCTGCGCGGCATCGGCATGATGTTCGCGATGGTGCCGACCAACAACATCGCGCTCGGCACGCTCGCGCCGGACCGGGTGAAGAACGCCTCGGGCCTCTTCAACCTGATGCGCAATCTCGGTGGCGCCGTTGGTCTCGCCGTCATCAACACCGTGCTCAACGACCGCACCGACCTGCACATCACGCGCCTGCAGGAGCGCGTGACCTGGGGCAACGCGACCGCGACCGAAACTCTGACCATGTTCATGCAGAAGTTCCAGGGGCTCGGCGATTCCACGCTGATGGCGATGAAGCAGCTCAGCCAACTCGTGCATCGCCAGGCCGTGGTGATGAGCTTCGGCGATGCTTTCTTCATCCTGACGCTGTTCTATCTCGGCCTCACCCTGCTCGTCACACTGTTGAAGAGGCCGGCCTCGCCGTTCGGCGCCAGCGGCGACGCGCATTAAGCCAGCCACTTATTCGGTGTCATCGCCCGCGAAGGCAGGCGATCCAGTATTCCGAGAAGGCTGTGATGGAGCCGAGGCGCCGCGGCGTACTGGATGCCCGCCTTCGCGGGCATGACGGTGGGGATTGAGCCGGCGGCGACGCGGGCCAAGGCACCTCGGACCAATTTGCAACACTCGTGCGTGATCTCGCGCGAGCCCCGTTGCAAATCACCAATGACACATCTATAAAGCGCAGCTCATTCCATCGAACCGGGAGGATTTGCATGATTTCGTCGCATTCGCAGATCGCACGCCCGCGCTCGATGATGTTCTGGCTCGGTATGTGCTCGGCCTCCTAGAGGCCTCTTCCGCCAGCTTCGATTGGGCTTTCAGTCCGGATCGCTTCGCTTCCCAGATCAAAGCCAACTTTAAGTGACGCCGTCTCGGCCCTCGCGGCCGGCCTGCGTCCATCAATGGAGCCGGCCCGCGCCATAAGCGGCCGGATGATGCCATGACCGCTCTGTCAAAACGGCCCGCGGCGATACGCGTGGTGCTGCCATTCGTGTTCCGGCACTGGCTGAAGCAGCCGGGGCGTACCCTCATCGTCGCCGGCGGCTTGCTGGGTGCGACCATCGCCGACCTGTTCATGCCGGTCTTCTCCGGCCATCTGGTCGACGCCCTGACCCGTGGCCCGTCCGATCCCGCCGCGCGCCACGCGGCGCTGATGGCCCTGGGCGGTATCGTGGCGCTGGGCGCGGCGTCCATGGTGCTGCGGCTGACCGGCCTCCAGGCCATCGTGCCGTTCTCGCTGAAGATCATGTCCGAGGTCGCGCAGGAAGCCTTCATGCGCGTGCAACGCTTCTCGACCGACTGGCACGCCAACTCCTTCGCGGGATCCACGGTGCGCAAGGTCACCCGCGGCATGTGGGCGCTCGACCTGTTGAACGACACCATCTTGATGGCGCTGGCGCCGTCGCTGCTGGTGCTGATCGGTTCGATGATCCTGCTCGGCCTGCACTGGGCTTCGCTTGGCGCGGTGATCGCGCTGGGCGCGCTGGCCTATGTCACGATGACGGTGCTGTTCTCGATGCGCTACATCGCGCCGGCCGCGCGAATCTCCAATGCCTGGGACACCAAGGTCGGCGGCACGCTTGCGGATGCGCTGACCTGCAACGCGGTGGTGAAGTCCTTCGGCGCGGAGGCGCGCGAGGATGCGCGGCTTGCCCGGGTCGTCAACCGCTGGCGCGTGCGCGTGCGGCGGACGTGGCTGCGCTACAACTACACCAATCTGGCGCAGCTCTCGGTGCTGCTGGCCTTGCGCGCCTCCGTGATCGGCGGTGCCGTGCTGCTGTGGATGTCGGGGCGGGCCTCGCCCGGCGACGTCACCTATGTGCTGACGAGCTACTACGTCATCCATGCCTATTTGCGCGACGTCGGAATGCACATCAACAACCTGCAGCGTTCGGTCAACGACATGGAAGAGCTGGTGGCGATCCACGACGAGCCGATCGGGATTGCGGATGCGCTGGACGCGCGGCCGATCGCGATCGAGCGCGGCGAGCTCGTGTTCGGCGACGTCACCTTTCACTATGGCGGCCATCACGCGCCACTCTATGACGGATTGTCGGTCACGATCCGCGCCGGCGAACGCGTCGGTCTCGTCGGCCGCTCCGGCTCGGGCAAGACCACCTTCGTCAAGCTGGTGCAGCGGCTCTACGACGTCACCGGCGGCCGTGTTCTGATCGATGGGCAGGACATCGCCAAAACCACGCAGCATTCGCTGCGCAGCCAGATCGCGATCGTGCAGCAGGACCCGATCCTGTTTCACCGCTCGCTCGCCGAGAACATCGCCTATGGCCGGCCCGGCGCCAGCCTGGAGGCGATCGAGCAGGCGGCACGGCTGGCCAACGCGCACGACTTCATCGTGCGGCTGCCCAAGGGCTACGGCACGCTGGTCGGCGAGCGCGGCGTCAAGCTCTCCGGCGGCGAGCGGCAGCGCGTGGCGCTGGCGCGCGCCTTCCTGGCGGACGCGCCGGTGCTGATCCTGGACGAAGCGACCTCGAGCCTCGATTCGGAATCCGAGGCGCTGATCCAGCAGGCGATGGAGCGGCTGATGCGAGGCCGGACCTCGATCGTGATCGCGCACCGGCTGTCGACGGTGAAGAGCCTCGATCGCATCCTGGTGTTCGACCGCGGCGAGATCGTCGAGCAAGGCACGCATGCCAGGCTCGCGTCCAAACCCGGCGGCATCTATCGCGGCCTGTTCGAGCGCCAGGTGGTGGAGCTCGGGCGCATCGCGGCGGCGGAGTGAGGAAGAGGAATGGCGCGTGGCATCGAGGCGAACTTCCTGACGCTGCGCCGCCAGAGGGTGGAATGAGATGAAAGACCTGACAGACGGCTCCATCGTCCGACACATCCTGGTCATGTCGCCACCGATCATGGCCGGCATGATCTCGATCATGATCTGCCAGCTGGTCGATCTGTATTTCGTTTCGGGATTGGGCGATGCCGCCGTTGCGGGTGTCGCCGCGGCCGGCAACGCCGGCTTTCTCGTCAACGCGTTGATGCAGGTGCTCGGTGTCGGCACGGTGGCGCTGATCGCGCATGCCGTGGGACGCAAGGATCGGCCGGACGCCAATCTGATCTTCAACCAGGCGGTCGCGCTGTCGGCGCTGTTCGGCGTGTTGACCCTGGTCGCGGGATCGGCGCTGTCGCGCCTCTATATGCGTTCGATCGCCGCGGACCAGGCCACGATCGAGGCGGGAACCACTTATCTGCTGTGGTTCATGCCGGCGCTCGCCCTGGAATTCGTCATGCAAGTGATTGCATCCGCGCTGCGCGCGACCGGCATCGTGCGCCCCGCCATGTTGGTGCGCGTCCTCGCGGTCGTCATCAACATCGCGCTGGCGCCGGTGCTGATCTCGGGCTGGGGCACCGGCTACGCGTTCGGCGTCGCCGGCGCGGGGCTGGCGAGCTCGATCGCGGTCGCCGTCGGCGCCCTGATGCTGTTTGCGTATTTCCGCAAGGTCGAGCGCTATGTCGCCTTCAATCCGGCGCAGTGGCGTCCGCAGCCGCGCCATCTGAAGCGCATCCTCAATGTCGGTCTGCCTGCCGGCGGCGAGTTTGCGATGATGTTCATCTTCATGGCGGTGGTCTATTTCGTGCTGCGCGATTTCGGCGCGGCGGCGCAGGCGGGGTTCGGGATAGGACAACGAGTCCTGGCCCTGATCCAGATGCCGGCGCTTGCGGTTGCGCTCGCCGCCGGGCCGATCTCCGGCCAGAACATGGGCGCCGGAAAAGGCGAGCGCGTGCGCGAAACCTTCGTCAAGGCGGCGCTGATCACCAGTGTCGTGATGATCGGCTTCATGTGCCTTGCGCAGTTGAAGCCGCAGTTCCTGCTCGCGGGGTTCTCGAACGACCGGGAGACCATGGAGATCGCTTTCCTGTTCCTGCGGATCATCTCGCTCAACATGGTGGCGCAGGGCCTGATCTTCACCTGCTCGAGCATGTTCCAGGGCCTCGGCAATACCAAGCCGGTGCTGTGGAGCTCGGCAACGCGCGTGTTCACCTATTCGCTGCCGGCGATCTGGCTGTCGACGCGGCCGGGCTTCCGGATGGAGTACGTCTGGTACTTGTCGATCGCGGCGACCACGCTGCAGGCGGCGCTGAGCTTGTGGCTGCTACGGCGCGAATTCAGCAAGCACCTGGTGGTGCTCCGGCACGAGGAGGCTCCAGCACAGGCTGCGCCCGAGCCCGCGGCGTCTCCTGCACGCGCGCCCGCGTAGCGATCGCTTGTCCCCGCCCCACGGCTCCGGCTAATTTGCGGCGCCGTGGGGATGGCGGCTGCAAGGGGCCAAATGACCGAGGTGTCGAACGAGCAGCGGCCCAATTCCTGGCTCTCCGCGATCTGGGCGGCACGCTAACGCACGCCAGCCCGCTTCGTCGCGCTGATCGCGCTGCTCCTGCCGTGGACCACGACCGGGCTCACCTTTGCGCTCATACCCTGGCTGATCGCGTTCGCGTTCGCCGACCTCCGCGAATTTCCGCGTTCGCTGCTTCGGCCGATCTGCCTGCTGCCGATTGCGCTGGTCGCACTCGCCGTCATCGGCACGCTCTGGTCCGATGCGCCATGGCCGGACCGAATCCATGCGATCGGCCCGGCGGCGAAGCTGCTGGTGATTCCGCTTCTGATCTACCAGTTCGAGCGCTGGCCGTTTGGCGGCTGGGTGTTTTCCGCGTTCCTGGTGTCCTGCACGGCGCTGATGCTCTATTCCTTCGCCGTCGCCGTCGATCCCGCACTGTCGCTGAAACTCTATCTGTCGCGCGGGCCTTACAAGGTCGAAAGCGGGATCGCTGTGCGCAATTATATCGACCAGAGCCAGGAGTTCGCACTCTGTGCGATCGCGCTGGCCTACCCGATCGTGTCGCTGCTGCGAGAGGGCCGTTACCGCATCGCGGCGCTGTTCGTGGCGCTCGCGATCGGCTTCCTCGCCAACATGATGTTCGTCGTGGTCTCGCGGACGGCGCTGGTGACGCTGCCGATCCTGATCGTGGTCTTCGCCCTCTTGCATCTGCGCCGCCGCACCGCGCTGCTCGCCGCGGGCGTGATGGGGATGTTGGCCGTGCTGCTGTGGACCGTCTCGCCGCATCTGCGCGCGACGCTCGCCAAGTTCAGCGGAGACTACGAAGTCAGCATCGTCGGCAACGACGTCAGCGGCATGGGGTCCCGACTGGAGTTCTGGCGCAAATCGCTGGCGTTCACCGCGGAAGCGCCGCTGCTTGGTCACGGCACCGGCGCGATCCGCGGCCTGTTCGAGCGCGCGGCTGCCGGCGAGAGCGGGGTTCGGGCGGAAATCGTCGGTGATCCCCACAACCAGACGCTCAATGTCGCCGTGCAATGGGGAGCGCTGGGCGTGGTGGTCCTCTACGCGCTCTGGTTCGCGCATCTCTCGCTGTTTCGCGGAGAGGGTCTGGCCTGCTGGGTCGGCCTCCTGGTCGTGGTGCAGAACATGCTGTCCTCGCTGCTCAATTCGCATCTGTTCGATTTCGCCGAGGGCTGGATCTACGTGCTTGGCGTCGGAATTGCCGGCGGCACGGCGCTCGCCGCGAAGACGATACGGAGTTAGTGCGTGCCCAAACTGTTCCAGACGAGGCCGAGGCCCGACAGGAACAAGAGACCGAGCACGACGTCGCCGAAATGCTTGTCGCTCAGCGCGTGATAGACGCGCGCGCCGGCCCATGCGCCGATCAGCGTGCCCGGAAATGCGATCACCGCGAGCCAGACCACCTTGAACGCGACGAGGCCCGAGGCGGTCTGCAACACCAAAGCGGCGGCGAGCACGGTGAAATTGAAAAGCTGGAAGATGCCGCGCCGCTCGTGCTTGTTCCAGCCGCGGATGTTCGCCCACAGGATCGGCAGCGGCCCGGACAGTCCGGCAAGGCCACCCAATATGCCGCCAGCAAAACCGATCGCGCCGTCGGCAATGCGGCCGCCGAAGGTGAGGGCGAGCGGCTGCTTGTTGAGATAGAGAGCGGTCGAAAACACCAGGATCAGCACGCCGACGCTCAGTTTGAACACTTTTGGATCGGCGGAGGCGACCAGCATGGTGCCCAGCGGCACGCCGATCAGTCCTCCGATCAGGAACGGCCAGACCAGCGCGAGATCAAAACTTTTCCACATCGACGGCAGCGTCGAGCTCTGCGCGATCACCGAGCAGATCAGCACCAGAGGCACCGCGAGCGAGGGCGGCAGTACATAGAGCCAGATGCCGAGTGCCATCAGCGCCGTGCCGAAACCGGCAAGGCCCGAGACGAAGCCCCCGGCCAGTGCGCCGAGCAGCAGCAGCGCGTAGGTGAGCATTTCCAACAGATTGTCCCTGTCGCCTGGGCGATCCCGAACTGTTGATCGCCATTGCTCGCATAGCACAGCTGCGGCCGTGCAGGTCAATTTCAAAACCGTACGCAAGCGTGATCCTCAGCAGCGCTGCGGTCGATCGGCCAGTCTCCCGAATGAGACTATGGAGAAGGATGATGACCCGCACGAAGATTGCCGTCGCGCCGAGCGAAGCCTATGCGGCCTATCCGTCCCCGTCGCACCAATCCTGCGCTCGCGGCATCGCCGTCAGCATCGATAGGTATTTGCTAGACGATCTGTCTGGTGTCGGCGGGCCTGTGCAGCGCGCTCACGAGGATGCGCAGCGCTTCCGTCAATTCCGGCCTGTTGCGCGCCGCGCCAAGCGAGACGCGTGCCGCATGCGGCAGCGTTCCGTCGACGGTGAAGGCCTCGCCGGCGACGACTGCCAGTCCATTCCGCAGCAGATGCGCCGCGACGTCGGCACGGCCCTCCGGCAGCCGCAGCCAAAGATGGTGAGCGGCGGGCTTGGCCTGGAACTCGAAGCCTTTCAGCGCCCGTTGCGCGAGCTGCTGGCGGCCGATCGCCTCGCTCCGGATGGCGGTGATGATGCGGTCGGCAATGCCGGTCTCGATCCAATGCGTCACCAGCGCGACCATCAGCGGCGCCGGCATCTGCACCGTTGCCTGCAAAGAGTTGCGCATCTCCCGCTGCGAGCTGCTGTCGGGCGTGACCAGATAGGCGACCCGCAGCGCCGGGGCGATGCATTTCGACAGCGTGGTCGCAAGATAAGTCCGTTCCGGAATGAGATTGGCGATCGGCGATGCCGACCGATCGAGCAGCCCGTAGGCGTCGTCCTCGATCAGAATCGTATCGGCATCGTTGATGATCTTGGCGATGGCGCTGCGCCGCTCGGGGAGCAGCGTCGCGGTGGTCGGATTGTGCAGCGTCGGAATGAGATAGACCGCTTTCGGCTTATGCGTGCGGCAAGCCTTTGCCAGCGCGTCGGGCAGGATGCCGCCGTCATCCATGGCGACGCTGACGAGCTTGACGCCGAGCCGCGCCGCGGCGGCCCTGATGCCGGGAAAGGTGAGGGCCTCGGTCAGCACGATGTCGCCTGGACGCGCAAGATGTGCGAGCAGGTTGAACAGGATCGTCTGCGCGCCGGGAAAGATCACGAGCCTGTCGGCATGCGCATGTGGCACGCGTGCGCGCATCCAACGCGCCGCGACCTCGCGCTCGTGTGCGCTGCCGCCCGGCGGCTGGTAGTTGAGATGCGCCGTCAGGCCCGATTGCGCGCGGATGGCTTCCATCCCGGCGATGATGCGCTCGTCGAGCTGCGCTTCGAGTGGCTGCGGCGGCACGTTCATCGAGAGGTCGATCGCGACGGGATGCGGCAGATCGACCGCGCGGCGCGCGCTGGTCTCCGACACGAATGAGCCCTGGCCGACCCGGGCTTCCATGATGCCGCGGCGCCGCGCCTCGGTGTAGGCGCGCGTCACCGTGGTGAGGTCGATGCCGAGCGCCTTTGCCAGCGCCCGCTGCGTCGGCAGTTGCTGCCCGCGCACCAGCCGGCCGGCGGCGATATCGGCCTCCATGGCCTCGACGATGCGCTGATAGCGCGGCCCGCTCAGCTCCGAGATTGTAGGGGTCCAATCCATGCAATTAGCGCCCATATCCTTTGAATGTATGGATGCAAGATAGTATTGTATGGATCAACAAAAAGGAAGAGGTGGGGTCATGGCGACCGGTTCAGTCTCTCTGGCAAAAGCGATGTGGCGCGGATTTCGGGGCAAGTGCCCGAACTGCGGCGAAGGGCATGCATTCGGCCGTTTCCTGAAGGTGGCGGATACCTGCGACCATTGCGGCGAGGAGCTGTTCCACCAGCGCGCCGACGATTTTCCGGCCTATCTCGTGATGGTCGTCGTCGGCCATCTTGTGGTCCCTGCGATCCTCGCGATCGAAACCGCCTATGCGCCGGCCGTCTGGCTGCAACTGGCGGTGTGGCTGCCGGTTACGTTGTTCGCTTCGCTCGCGCTGCTGCAGCCGACCAAGGGTGCCATCGTCGGGCTGCAATGGCAGATCGGCATGCACGGTTTTGAGCCGGGCAAGCTGCGGCGCGAAGCTGGTCAGGGTGCACCCGTTTTCGTGAAGGTGAATGCGAGCGCGGCTTAAGGAGCCATAGCGTTTACATCGCGGGGTCGCCCGCTACACTCCATCGTACAAACAAGAATGATGGAAACGCCGATGGCCGCACGCTCAAAAACCTTCCTGCTCTGTCACGGCGCGTGGTCCGGCGGATGGGCCTGGAAGAAGATGCATCCGCTGATGGCGCAGGCCGGCCATCGTCTGATTGCGCCGACCTATACCGGGCTCGGCGAGCGCGCGCATCTGGCCAGTCCCGCGGTCGATCTCGACACGCACATCCAGGACATTCTCAACGTCATCAGGTTTGAGGACCTCGGGGACATTGTGCTGCTCGGCCATAGCTATGGCGGCATGGTCGCCACCGGCGTCGCCGATCGCGCGCGCGAGCGGGTGACGCAATTGATCTATCTCGACGCCTTCGTGCCGCGTGACGGCCAGTCGCTATTCGATCTCAATGAGGGCGGGCGCGAGCCGATGCGCAAGGCAGCAAGCTCTGGCGACGGCTACCGCATCCCGCCGAACCCGCCGCCGCCGGATACGCCGCAGGCCGATCTCGACTGGCTCAACGCCCGCCGGATCAACATGCCGATCAAATGTTTCGAGACGAAGCTGAAGCTCGAACATGGCGAGCCGGCGATGCCGCGCAGCTACATCTATTGCACGCGCATTCCGCCAGGCGACGTGTTCGGGCAGTTCGCCAGGCGCACCAAAAGCGAGGACGGCTGGCGCACTTTCGAGCTCGACGCCAGTCACGCGCCGAACGTGACAGCACCGGAGGCGCTGATGGGCGTGTTGGAGGAGATCGTCGGCTAACTCACAGTGGTCATTCCGGGGCGTGCGCAGCACGAGCCCGGAATCCATTCCTCTACAGACTCTGTGGCTTGATGGATTCCGGGTTCTCGCTTCGCGAGCCCCGGAATGACGGCGCCAAATGGTGAGGGGCTCGATGCGGTCAGCATAGAGCCCCTCGTTGCAAGATATCAGCCGGCCTGTAAGCCGGGTTCTGTAGGGCACCGTCCGCTTGCGCGAACGATACGTGACGGCCATTCCTCTGGGACCATGTTTGCACATGGCCTCGAGCAACCTACCCGGACGGCGGGCCTGACATCGCCCCGCGGCGTTATCGCTTTCGCGAACAGCCCGCTATGCCGTCCCTATTCGGTTTTGCTCCCGGTGGGGTTTACCATGCCGGCTCCGTTGCCGCAGCCGCGGTGCGCTCTTACCGCACCTTTTCACCCTTACCCGTCTACGCAGCTGACGCTGCTACGACGTGGCAAGCCTTGCGGGCCTGCCTCGCCGAAGCCCCGAAGGGGCGAAGGCGGGCGGTTCGTTCTCTGTGGCACTTTCCCTGGGGTCGCCCCCGCCGGACGTTATCCGGCACCGTATGTCAAGGGAGCCCGGACTTTCCTCCCCGGCGACCTTTCGGCACTTGCCGGAGCGGCCGTCCGGCCGACTGACGGCTTACGCATGAAGCATTTGTGTCGGTTCCGCAAGCCGTTATCGCCGTGCACGGTTCGCCCGAAATAATTTATCCTGAAGATGTCGTTGGAAGCGTGTCCCGTTCGACTGGTTGTCGGTGATCCCAAGTACAACAGGAGTTAGGCGATGCAGTATTTGCTGATGATCTACCAGAACGAAGCCGAGTACGCGAATATGCGTCCGGCTGCCGGCCAACAGATGACGGCGGAATATCAGACCTTCACGCAAGGCATCATTCAGAGCGGCAATTTCAAGGCCGGCGACCGGCTCCAGCCGACCACGACCGCGACGACCGTGCGCGTGCGCGATGGCAAGACGCTGACGACCGATGGCCCGTTTGCCGAAACGCGCGAGCAGCTCGGCGGCTATTACCTCGTGGAGGCCAAGGATCTCGACACTGCGATCGAGATCGCGTCGCGGATTCCGTCGGCGCGCATCGGCTCGATCGAGGTGCGGCCGATCTGGGTCTACGACAAGTGATGGCGCAGCCGCACATCGTCACATGACACTGTCCGAGATCGACAAGATCTTCCGCGACGAGGCGGGGCGGACGCTTGCCACGCTGATCCGCCTCGTCGGCGATTTCGATCTCGCCGAGGACGCGCTTCAGGACGCCTTTGCGGCGGCACTGGAGCGCTGGCCGGCGTGCGAGTTTCCCGACAACCCGCGCGCCTGGCTTGTCAATGTCGCCAAGCACAAGGCGATCGACCGTATCAGGCGCCAGGCCGTCTTCCGCGGCAAGGAACAGGCGCTCGTGCACGAGCTCGAGCTGAACGCACAGGCGCCCGCCGAGCCGTCGGCGACACTCGACGACGATATGCTGCGGCTGATCTTCACCTGCTGCCATCCTGCATTTGCGCCCGAAGTCCAGGTCGCGCTGACGCTGCGCACCGTCTGCGGGCTTTCCACGGCGCAGGTCGCGCGCGCCTTTCTTGTCAGCGAGGAGGCGATGGCGCAGCGTCTGGTCCGCGCCAAGCAGAAGATAAGGCTCGCCGGCATTCCCTATGAGGTCCCCGAGCGCGGCACGCTGGTGCAGCGGCTCGACGGTGTGCTTGCCGTGATCTATCTCGTCTTCACCGAAGGCTATGTGGCGACGTCGGGGGCGGATTTGATGCGGCCCGATCTTGCGGCCGAGGCGATCCGGCTTGGCCGCTTGCTCGACCGGCTGCTACCCGATCGCGCGGGGATCAAGGGCCTGCTGGCGCTGATGCTGCTGCACGATGCGCGCCGCGCAGGGCGCCAGACCGCCGCGGGCGACATCGTGCTGCTGGAAGAGCAGGATCGCTCGCGGTGGGACCGTGCACAGATCGAGGAAGGTCTGCGTCTGGTGGACGACGCACTGCGCGTGCCCGGCCCGCCACAGCCCTATGGAGTACAAGCTGCGATCGCTGCGTTGCATGCGCGTGCGCCGAGCTATGAGCAGACAGACTGGCCGCAGATTGCCGGGCTCTATGAAGTGCTGCTGCGGATCAATCCGTCACCGGTGATCGAGCTGAATCACGCAGCGGCAATGTCGATGGTCGATGGTCCCGCACGCGCGCTCGATCTCGTGGATGCGATTACGGCGCGGGGCGGGCTTCATGGCTACGAGCTGTTGCCGGCGGTGCGGGCGGATTTGTTGCGGCGGCTCGGCCGGAAGGAGGAGGCGCGCGAGGCCTATCGCGCGGCGACGGAGGCGACGCAGCTCGAGCCGCTGCGACGACTTTATGCGCGAAGGATGAGGGAGATGAACTGAATTCCGTCATGGCCGGGCTTGTCCCGGCCATCCACGTTCTTCCTGTGCGACAAAGACGTGGATGCCCGGGACAAGCCCGGGCATGACGGAGCAAGACGTTCTCGAAGACGTCAACTATTTCGACGCGACCGCCGTTCCCTCCGCCGGCAAGCTTCCCAACAGCGCCTGCAAGGTCGACAGCGTCGAGTGATCCGCGACCCCATCCAGTCGCGCCGGGCGGAAATGGCGCTGGAAAGCGGTGACGACTTCCATGGTCGCGGCGTCGTATTTGCCGGTGAGGGGAACGCCGTAGCCGTATCGGGCGAGCGCCTGCTGCAGGCTCAGCACCTCGTCGCTGATGGTGCCGAGCATCAGGCTCTCGCCGCGCACCACCGGCGCGGGCGTGACCCAGTGGCCGACACCGGAATTGGCGAGCGAATGCCACGGAAATTTTTCGCCGGGATCTTTCTTGCGCGCGGGCGCCACATCGGAATGGCCGAGCACCCGGTGCGCGGGCACCTTGCGGCGGAGCATGATGCCGCGGCACAGTGCGATCACGGCGGCGATCTGGCGCAGCGGAAACTCCGGATAGCCCCAATCGTGGCCGCGATTGACGATCTCGATCCCGATCGAGCAGGAATTGATGTCGTCCTCGCCGGACCAGGACGAGACGCCGGCATGCCAGGCGCGCCTGGCCTCCGGCACGCATTGCACGATGCGGCCGTCTTCCAGCACGACGTAATGTGCCGACACCTCGGTGCCCGCGGAGCAGAGCCGCGCCAGCGCACCTTCGACGTCGGGCATGCCGGTGTAATGCAGCACGATCATATCGGGCTGCCGGCCCTTGTTACGGTCGCCATGGTTCGGTGAGGGGATGATGTCGGAGACGATCGAGGAGTCCGGCTCGAACGTCCGCATGCTCGCGGCGGCCTTGGGAACCGGGAGAACACGTTGACGCTTCGAATCAGATCCAGACGGCGTGGACGAACCGGACGACATAGACAGCTCGAGATAGAGAGAGTGTGTGGGCCAAGCCCTTCTCTTTACTATTCCTTTACCCTCGCTCGTGCGCAATCGCGCGACGCGGTTAACGGATGCATTTTGGCGCATGTGTGTGGATGAAGCATCACCGCCGCGTCAGCTTTTCGACTTGTCGCGAGCCGATCAACGCTTTCTTAACGCTAAGGGCCGTTACTGAGAGATGAAGAGCCGACCCGCGTCCGGAGGCGGCCAAAGCGTATTTTGGCTCGAAATCCCATGGCTGCCCGACAAGTTCCAAGGGGAATACTGGGTTGGTGGCCCGGGACGACCGGGCACGGTAACCATGTTGGACGGGGGTTGGGTCGTGGAACCGCCGCGACGCGGAATCATTCGAGGCGCTATGAGCTTGTTCGTCCCCGATCTCACCTGGGAGTCCGGCGGGGCGATTGGCAGGCCTGGCGCATGAGTTCGGCTCCGCACATCCCCGTTCTTGGCCGTGAGGCCATCGACCACCTCGCCCCGCGCGAAGGCGGCCTATACATCGACGCGACGTTTGGCGCCGGCGGCTACAGCCGTGCGATTCTTGACGTGCCGGGAACCCGGGTGATTGCCATCGATCGCGATCGTACTGCGATCGAGGGCGGCGCCGAGCTGGTCGAACGCTCGGCGGGCCGGCTGACGCTCGTTGAAGATCGCTTCTCCAACCTCGCCGAAATCTGCGCGGCTCAACGCGTCGATGACGTCGTCGGCGTCGTGATGGATGTCGGGGTGTCCTCGATGCAGCTCGACCAGGCCGGCCGCGGCTTCTCGTTCCGCCTCGATGGTCCGCTCGACATGCGGATGGGGCAGGCAGGCCCGACTGCGGCCGATGTCGTGGCGCGCGCATCGGAAGGCGATCTCGCCGACATCATCTATCTCCTCGGCGAAGAGCGGCAGTCGCGTCGCATCGCCCGCGCCATCGTCGCGGACCGTCAGGAGACGCCGTTCACCACCACGCGCGCGCTCGCCGATCTCGTCGGCAGGGTGGTTCGTTCCAAGCCTGGGGATATTCACCCGGCGACGCGGACGTTCCAGGCCCTGCGCATCTTCGTCAACGAAGAGCTCGAGGAACTCCAGAACGCACTCATCGCTGCCGAGCGCGTGCTCAAGCCCGGTGGTCGCCTCGTGGTCGTCTCGTTCCATTCGCTGGAAGATCGCATCGTCAAGAATTTTCTCGCCGAGCGTAGCAAGACGGGTGGCGGCTCACGCCATCTGCCGGAAGTGTCTCAGGCGGTGCCGAGCTTTCAGCTGCTGACGCGGCGGCCGGTGATTGCAGGCGAAAACGAAGTCGCGCATAACCCGCGCGCGCGGTCGGCAAAACTGCGCGCCGGCGAGCGCACCTCGGCGCCCGCGCATGACGATCGCGAGCAATCGTCCTGGCCAAAACTCTCCGACGTCATGAGAGGTGGCTAGCGCATGCGCTTCATCCACCTCCTCGTCATCGGCGCGCTGATCTTCGCGGCGGCCTATGTCTATAGGATCAAGATGGACTCCACGGCGCGCACCGAAAAGGTGCTGCGGCTGCATGCGGAGATCCGCGAGCAGCGCGATGCGATCGCGGCGCTGCGCTCCGAATGGGCCAAGCTCGATGCGCCCCAGCGCCTGCAAGGCCTGTCCGATCGGCATCTGCAGCTCAAGCCGGTCAACGGCACGCAATATGATTCACTGAAGAATTTGCCCGAGCGTCCGCCGCGCATGTTCAGGCCGGGCGAGCCGGATCCGATCGGCGCCATGCTCAACACCATCGAAGCCGCCAGCGATCCCGATAATGTGACGGGCTCCGTGCCTCAGCCCGAGGACAAGCCATGAGTGCTGTGACCCCGGCCAAACCGGCAGAAAAGCCGACCGAGCCTTGGCGGCAGCGGCTGATCCGCAGCCTGCTGTACGGGCGCAACGTCGATCGCGCGGCCAAGGCGCGGGCGCGTGTCGGCCTGGCGATGCTCGCCTTCGGCGCGGTTTACGCCCTGATCGGCGGCCGGCTCGTGATGTTCGCGATCGGCGCCGACGCGCACGGCGCGCGCCGCGCCGCGGCGCAGGAGGTGGTCGCGACCGCGCGGCCCGACATCGTCGATCGCAATGGTGCGATCCTCGCGACCGACGTCAAGGCGTCGAGCCTGTTCGGCGAGCCGCGCCGCATCATCGACAAGGACGAGGCGATCGAGCTTCTGACCGCCACTGTGCCCGACCTCGACGAGGCCGAGGTGCGCGAGCGCCTGAAGACGCGCAAGGGATTCGTCTGGCTCAAGCGCGAGATTACGGCGAAGCAACAGCAGGACATCCACAAGCTCGGCATTCCCGGCATCGGCTTCCTGCGCGAGAACAAGCGCGTCTATCCGACCGGCAACGAGGTCGCCCACGTCATCGGTCTGGTCAACATCGACAACCAGGGCATCGCGGGCATGGAGAAGTGGCTCGACAATCAGGGGCTCGCCGATCTCCATCGCGCGGGCTTTGCCACCGACCGGCTGCAAAAACCGATCGAGCTCTCGGTCGATCTGCGCGTCGAGCACGCACTGCGTGACGAGCTGCTGAAGGCCAAGGAGAAATACCACACCAAGGCCGCCTCCGGCATCGTCTCCAACGTCAAGACCGGCGAGATCGTGGCGATGGTCTCCCTTCCGGACTTCGATCCCAACAGTCCGAAGGAGGCGCACGACCCCGACCGCATCAATCGCCTGACCACCGGCGTCTACGAAATGGGATCGACCTTCAAGGCATTCACGCTGGCGATGGCGCTGGATTCCGGCAAGATCAATTTGAATTCGTCGTGGGACGCGCGCGGAAACCTGCACTACGGCAAGTTCACCATTCACGACAGCCACGCGCTTGGACGCTTCATCAACACCAAGGAAGTGTTCACCTATTCGTCCAATATCGGCGCTGCGCGGATCGCGCTCAGCCAGGGCGTCGAGGCCCACAAGGCGTTCCTTGCCAAGATGGGACAGTTGACGCGGCTGCGCACCGAGCTGCCGGAGAGCGCGGCTCCCCTGGTGCCGCGACGCTGGGGCGAGCTGAACACGGTGACCATCGCGTTCGGCCAGGGCATGTCGGTGGCGCCGCTCCAGGCGGTGATGGGCATCAACGCGCTGGTGAACGGCGGCTATCTGATTCCGCCAACCTTCATGAAACGGACCGAATCCGAAGCGGCGGCGATGGCCAAGCGCGTCATCAAGACGGAGACCAGCGACAAGATGCGGTTCCTGATGCGGCTCAATGCCGAAATCGGCACCGCCAAGACCGCTGACGTCAAGGGTTACTATGTCGGCGGCAAGACCGGCACGTCCGAGAAAGTCATCAACGGCCGCTATGCCAAAAAGCGGGTGCTCAACTCCTTCACCGCGATCATGCCGTGCGATGATCCGAAATATCAGATCCTGATCATGCTGGACGAGCCCCAGGCGATTCCCGAAACGAAGGGTTTCATCACCTCGGGCTGGAACGCGGTGCCGACCGGCGGCAAGGTGATCGAGCGGATCGCGCCGCTTTTGGGCGTCGAACCGCGGTTCGATCTGCCGCCGTCCGAGCGCCTTATTCTTGCAGCATCCAGGACAACCCAGTAATCAACCGGGTGGGCCGTTGCCGCTGCTGAGTCGGGATTTCCCTGGAGATTCGGCGATCCGGTCCGGCATGTCGACTGGAAGACCATGAAGCTGCGCGACCTCCTCGATCAGGACGTTCAGGGCAATGACGCCGCAATCGAGCCCGCCGTCGCGGCGCTCGACGTGACCGGCGTTGCCCTCGACAGCCGCGCGGTCAAGCCGGGTCATCTCTTTTTCGCACTTGCGGGCAGCAAGACCGACGGTGCGCGCTTCATCGATGCCGCGATTGCCGCAGGCGCGGTGGCGGTCGTCGGCGAGCATGCGCCTGATGGCTGCAAGGTGCCGTTCATCTCAGTCGCCAATCCGCGCCGCGCGCTGGCGCTGGCCGCGGCAAGATTCTATCCCGCGCAGCCCGCGACAATTGCGGCGGTGACCGGCACCAGCGGCAAGACCTCGGTCGCCGCATTCACCCGGCAGATCTGGGAACGGCTCGGGCACGCCTCCGCCAGTATCGGAACCATCGGCCTGGTCTCGCCCAAGCGTACCGTCTACGGCTCGCTGACGACGCCCGATCCGATCGCACTGCACCGGCAGCTCGACGAGATCGCCCGCGAGGGCGTCACGCATCTCGCCTTCGAGGCCTCCTCGCATGGGCTCGATCAATATCGCCTGGACGGCGTGCGCGTGTCCGCCGGCGGCTTCACCAATCTCTCGCGCGACCACATGGACTACCATCCGACGGTCGCGCATTATCTCGCGGCCAAGCTCAGGCTGTTCCGCGAACTTGTCCCGCCGGGGGGCGCGGCCGTGATCTCGGCCGATCATGATTGCTCGGCGGAGGCGATCAGTGCTGCGAATTCGCGCGGCTTGCGCGTGATGGCGGTCGGTCGCAACGGCGACGGGGCAGGCGAGGGCATTCGTCTCGCCGGTGCGGAGGTCGAGGGGTTTTCGCAAATGCTCGCGCTCGAACATCACGGCAAGCGGTATGCGATCCGGCTGCCGCTGGTCGGCGAATTCCAGATCGAGAATGCGCTGGTGTCGGCCGGCCTCGCCATCGGCACCGGCAGCGACGCCGCAAACGTGTTCGCGAGCCTCGAACGTCTCGAAGGCGCCAAAGGCCGGTTGGAGCGCGTCGGCGAGCGCAACGGCGCGCCGATCTTCGTCGACTATGCGCACAAGCCCGACGCGCTGGCCAAGGCGCTGCAGGCGCTGCGTCCCTACGCCAGGCGCAGGCTGGTCGTCGTGTTCGGCGCCGGCGGCGACCGCGATGCCGGCAAACGTCCGATCATGGGCGAGATCGCGGCTGGCAACGCCGACGGCGTCATCGTCACCGACGACAATCCGCGCAGCGAGAAGCCGGAATCCATCCGCGCCGAAATCCTCGCCGCCGCCAAGGGCGCCCGCGAAATCGGCGACCGGGCCGCGGCGATCCGCACCGCGATCGCGGAATTGGAAGATGGCGATGCGCTGCTCATCGCCGGCAAGGGGCACGAGATCGGGCAGATCGTCGGCGGAGAGGTTTTGCCCTTCAGTGATCACGAGGCGGTCGCCGCCGCATTAGCGTCGAGGATTGCATGAGCGCGCCCATATGGACGGTGGCCGAAGTGGCGCGCGCGCTGGGCGTTGCCGGATCATTCCCGGACACGCCGATCGACTTCGTCACCCAGGACAGCCGGCTGGTGAAACCGGGCAGCCTGTTCGTGGCGCTGAGCGGCACCCCGAGCGGCGGCTTCATCTCGGCCTTCGCCAGCGCGCGTGACGGCTGGGAGTTCGCGGACAAGGCGGAAGCTTCCGGCGCGGTCGCGATGATCGTGCCGCACGAGATCGCGGGCGTCCGCATTCCGCAGATCGTCGTCAAGGACACGCTGATCGACGGGCTCTGGGGTCTTGCGCGCGCGGCACGTGCGCGCTTCAGCGGACCGGTGATCGGGCTCACCGGCAGCGCCGGCAAGACCAGCACCAAGGAATTCCTCGCGGCCTACCCCAATGCCTATGCCAGCCCGTCGAGCTTCAACAATTTCTGGGGCGTGCCGCTGACGCTGTGCAATGCGCGCCCCGATGCCAGTCTCTGGGTCGTCGAGATGGGCATGAACCAGGCCGGCGAAATTGCGCGGCTCAGCGAACTGACGCGGCCGACGGTCGCGCTCGTCGTCAACGTCCAGCCGGTGCATCTGGAGAAGCTCGGCTCGCTCGAAGCCATCCGCCGCGAGAAGGTGTCGATCGCACTCGGCCTGCCCGCGGAAGGCGTGCTGGTGCTGCCCGCCGGGATCAAGGCGCCGGACTGGAAGGGCAAGGTCATCCGCTTTGGCGACAAAGCCGAGGTGCACGAGGTCGCGCACGCGCCGCATGGCGACAGCTGGCAGGTCGTGGCCGCGCTCGGCAAGAAGGAGATCGCGTTCAGCCTGACGCCGGGCGCGCCGCACCGCGTCCAGAACGCGCTCGCCGCGCTTGCATCGATCCGTGCGGCCAACCTCGATGCGGCCACGCTTGCGATCAAGCTCGACCGCGTCGGCATCATGACCGGCCGCGGCGTCGAGCAGGCGGTCGGCGGCGTCACCGTGATCGACGACAGCTTCAACGGCAATCCCGCCAGCGTGGCTGCCGCGCTGCAAAGCCTGCAGGCGCGCAACACGACCGGCGGCCGCCGCATTGCGGTGCTCGGCGACATGCTGGAGCTCGGCGACGGCGCGCCGGCCTATCACACCGACCTCGCCAGGCATCTCGACGGCATCGACGCCGTCTATTGCGTCGGGCCCCTGATGCGTCACCTGTTCGAAGTGCTTCCAGCCGGCAAGGGCCTCGGCTGGCACGACGACCCCGTTACGCTGAAGCCGGGCGAGGTCGCAAATCTGCTGAGGGCAGGCGATGTCGTGGTTGTCAAGGGCAGCAAGAAGATGTTCTGGGTCAACAAGTTTGTGCCGGGCCTAGTGGCCGCCTTGCAGGCAAGGGCGTAAACTGCTTGGAAGGCGCTGTTCCCGAATCCCACCCTTTCCGGCGCGAAGCCGTTCGTTTTCTTTAGAGGTCGCCCGACCCCATGATGAAGACCAGCGAATGCGCGTGAGGCAGGTTGACAAGGCCAAGATCAAGGCGCGTGCAAAGGCGCCATAGGACCGTCTGAATGTTTTACTGGTTGATCGAGCTCTCCAACACATTTCCGGGCTTCGGTGCCGTTCGCACCTTCCTGAACGTCTTCCGTTACATCACCTTCCGCACCGGCGGCGCTGTCGTCACCGGCGCGCTGTTCGTGTTCCTGTTCGGGCCCTGGATCATCGACCATCTGCGCATCCGCCAAGGCAAGGGCCAGCCGATCCGGGCCGATGGTCCGCAATCGCACCTCGCCAAGAAAGGCACGCCCACCATGGGCGGCCTGATGATCCTGTCCGGCCTCACGGTCGGCACGGTGCTGTGGGCCAATCCGCTTAACCCTTACGTCTGGATCGTGCTGGCGGTGACGCTCGGTTTCGGCTTCGTCGGCTTCTATGACGATTATCTCAAGGTGACCAAGCAGACCACGACCGGCTTCGGCAGCAAGCTCCGCCTGCTGATCGAGGCGGCGATCGCGCTTGTGGCCTGCTACGCGCTGGTGCGGCTGAACCGCGATCCCGCGTCGACCGCGCTGACGATTCCTTTCCTGAAGGACACCGTGCTGCATTTCGGCTGGTTCTTCGTCGTGTTCGGCGCCTTCGTCATCGTCGGCGCCGGCAACGCGGTGAACCTCACCGACGGTCTCGACGGCCTTGCCATCGTGCCCGTGATGATCGCGACCGCGAGCTTTGCGATGATCGCCTATCTCGCCGGCAACGCGGTGTTCGCCGATTATCTCCAGATCAAATATGTCGCCGGCACCGGCGAGCTCGCCGTGCTCTGCGGCGCGCTGCTGGGCGCCGGTCTCGGCTTCCTCTGGTTCAACGCGCCGCCGGCCTCTATCTTCATGGGCGACACCGGCTCGCTCGCGCTCGGCGGCATGCTGGGTGCGATCGCGGTCGCGGTGAAGCATGAGATCGTGCTCGCGGTGATCGGCGGCCTGTTCGTGCTGGAGGCGGTCTCCGTCATCGTGCAGGTGGTGTCGTTCAAGATGACGGGAAAACGCATCTTCCGGATGGCGCCGATCCATCACCATTTCGAGCAGCTCGGCTGGACCGAGCCGCAGATCGTGATCCGGTTCTGGATCATCTCGGTGATGCTGGCGCTCGCCGGCTTGTCGACGCTGAAGCTGCGGTGACCGCTCGATGATCCCGGTCACGTCCTTTGCCGGCAAGACGGTCGCGGTGTTCGGCCTCGGCGGCTCGGGGCTCGCGTCCTGTCACGCGTTGAAGGCGGGCGGCGCCGAGGTGATCGCCGCCGACGACAATGCCGAGAACGTGGCCAAGGCCGCGCAAGACGGCTTCATCACGGCTGATCTGCGCAACGTCTCCTGGGCGAATTTCGCCGCGCTGGTGCTCGCGCCCGGCGTGCCGCTGACCCACCCGGTGCCGCATTGGAGCGTGCTGAAGGCGCGCGAGGCCGCTATCGAGGTGATCGGCGACATCGAGCTGTTCTGCCGCGAACGGCGCCGCCACGCACCGGATGCGCCGTTCGTCGCCATCACCGGCACCAACGGCAAGTCGACCACGACGGCGCTGATCGCGCACCTGACCAAGGTCGCCGGCTATGACACCCAGATGGGTGGCAATATCGGCACCGCGATCCTGTCGCTGGAGCCGCCGCGCATGGGTCGCGTCCACGTCATCGAGATGTCGTCCTACCAGATCGACCTCACGCCCTCGCTCGACCCCTCCGTCGGCATTCTGCTCAATGTCAGCGAGGACCACATCGATCGGCACGGCACCATCGCGCATTACGCCGCGGTGAAGGAGCGTCTCGTTGCCGGTGTGCAGGCCGGCGGCACCGCCATCGTCGGCGTCGACGACGGTTTTTGCCGAGATATCGCCGACCGGCTCGATCGTGCCGGCAAGAATGTCGTCCGCATCTCGGTCAGGAATCCGCTGGCCAGCGGCATCCATGTCGAGCATGGCAATATCGTGCGCAATTCGGGTGGCGCGCGCAGTGAAATCGCGGCACTCGGGGGCATCGGTTCTCTGCGCGGCCTGCACAATGCGCAGAATGCGGCCTGTGCCGCCGCCGCCGCACTCGCGATGGGCATCGATCTCGATGTCTTGCAGAACGGCCTGCGCAGCTTTCCGGGCCTCGCGCACCGCATGGAGCAGGTCGGCCGCCGCGGCAACGTGCTGTTCGTCAACGACTCCAAGGGCACCAATGCCGATGCCACGGCGCATGCGCTGTCGTCCTTTTCGGACATCTTCTGGATCGCCGGCGGCAAGCCGAAGGCCGGCGGAATCACCGGCCTCACCGGCTACTTCCCGCGCATCCGAAAGGCCTATTTGATTGGAGAGGCGGCGCGGGAATTTTCCGGCACGCTCGGTACGCAAGTGCCGCACGAGATCAGCCAGACTCTCGACGTCGCGGTCGAGCAAGCCGCGCGCGATGCGGAGGCGTCGGGCATCACTGACGCGGTCGTCCTGCTGTCACCCGCCTGCGCCTCCTTCGACCAGTATCGCAACTTCGAAATCCGCGGCACCAGGTTCCGCGAGCTGGTGCAGGCGCTGCCGGGCGTGAAGCCGGCGGTGTAGCGAGTTTCTCGTGTCCCGGACGCGCGTAGCGCGAGCCGGGACCCAGAAGCGACAATGGGCCCCGGCTCTGCAGCGCACCGCGAGGGCGCTGCGCTGCGTCCGGGGCACGAGACTCTTCAAAACTTGAACAGCTCCTTAACCCTGCGGTAACCAACCTCGGCGACCAATGGACCGACCTCTGTCCGAAAGCGGCCGCCATGCTCTCCCGTGAAGAACGCACCCCCTTTTCCGAGTGGTGGTGGACCGTCGACAAGCCGCTGATGGGGGCCATCCTGGCACTGATGCTGACCGGCGTGATCCTGTCGCTGGCAGCGAGCCCGCCGGTTGCGACCCGGATCGGGCTCGATCCTTTCCACTTCTTCAGCCGCCACGTGCTGTTCCTCCTCCCGTCCTGCATCGTGCTGCTCGGGGTGTCGTTCCTGTCGCCGCGGGCGATCCGCCGCTCGGCCCTGATCATCTTCGCGGCCAGCATCATTCTGATCGTGTTGACGCTCGCGATCGGCCCCGAGGTGAAGGGCTCGCGGCGCTGGATCACGCTGATCGGCGTCAATATCCAGGCCTCCGAAATCGCAAAGCCGTCGTTCGTCGTCATCGCCGCCTGGCTGTTTGCGGAATCGACCAAGCGGCCAGAGATGCCGGCGACCTCGATGGCGCTCGCGCTGCTCCTGATGCTGGTCTCGCTTCTCGTCATGGAGCCCGACTTCGGCCAGACCATGCTGATCCTGATGGTGTGGGGCTCGCTGTTCTTCATCGCGGGCATGCGGATGATCTGGGTGTTCGGGCTCGCCGGCCTGGGCGCCGCCGGGCTGTTCAGCGCCTATCTTTTTGTTCCCCACGTCGCTGGTCGCATCAAGCGCTTCATGAATCCGGCTTCGGGCGACACCTTCCAGGTCGATACCGCCATGGAGGCCTTCTACAATGGCGGCTGGTTCGGGCTCGGACCGGGCGAGGGTATCGCCAAGCGCAGCCTGCCGGACAGCCACACCGACTTCGTGTTCGCGGTTGCCGCCGAAGAGTTCGGCATCATCCTGTGCCTCGCGATGCTGGCACTTTTTGCCTTCGTCGTCATCCGCACGCTGTCGCGCGCCTATGCCAACGAAGACATGTTCTCGCGCTTCGCTGCTTCGGGTCTTGCGATCCTGTTCGGCGTGCAGGCGGCCATCAACATGTCGGTCAATCTCCAGCTCATCCCGGCCAAGGGCATGACGCTGCCCTTCATCTCCTATGGCGGCTCCTCGATCGTGTCGCTGGCCTATGGTGTCGGCATGATGCTCGCGCTGACACGGCTGCGCCCGCGCACCGAGGTCGAGGCGAGCGGCCACGCCGAGGCGATGCGCAGCTACGCGTGATCGCGTGTGCCGGACAAGCGCAGCGAAGCGGAGCGCAGAGCCGGGACCCAGAATGTCGCAGCAATGGGCCCCGGTTCAGCAGCGCACCACGCCGCCAAGGGCGGCGCGTTGCACTGCGCCCGGGGCACGAGCATTGTGTGGGCGGCTCGCAATGACGGGGGAGACACTGTAAAACTCCTCGCCATGGACACCTCCCCCCTGATTCTTCTCGCCGCGGGCGGCACCGGCGGCCATCTGTTTCCGGCCGAGGCGCTCGGCGTCGAGCTGATCCGGCGCGGATACCGAGTCCGCCTCGTCACCGACGAGCGCGCGCTGCGCTACAGCGGACTGTTCACCAAGGACATGATCGACGTCGTTTCGAGCGAGACTGCGCGTGGACGCAATCCGCTGCAACTCGCCTATGCCGGCCTGACGCTCGCGGCCGGAACGTTGTCCGCCTACAGCCTGATCAAGCGACTGAAGCCGGTCGCCGTCGTCGGCTTCGGCGGCTATCCGACGCTGCCGCCGCTGGTCGCGGCAAGATTCGCCGGCGTGCCCGGCATCATCCACGACGCCAATGCCGTGCTCGGTCGCGCCAACCGATTCCTGTCGAGCCGCGTTCGCGCCATCGCGACGTCGTTGCCTGGCGTGCTCGACCGCGATCCGGCGCTATCGGGCAAGACAACGACGGTCGGCACGCCGATGCGCCCCGCAATCCTCGCCGCAGCTGGCGTGCCATATGCTGCGCCTGAAGTGAACGGCCCGCTGCGGCTGCTCGTCGTTGGCGGCAGCCAGGGCGCGCGTATCATGGCCGACATCGTGCCGGGCGCGATCGAGCGCCTCGAGCCCGCACTGTGGAGCCGGCTCGTCCTCACCCAGCAGGTGCGCGACGAGGACATGGCGCGCGTTCGTGCGGTTTACGACAGGCTGAAGATCAAGGCCGAGCTTGCGCCGTTCTTCACCGATCTGCCGGCTCGGCTCGCCTCCAACCATCTGGTGGTGTCGCGCTCAGGCGCCGGCACGGTGGCCGAACTCGCCGCGATCGGACGGCCCTCGATCCTGGTGCCGCTGCCGGGCGCGATCGACCAGGACCAGTTCGCCAATGCCGGCGTGCTGGCAAAGGTCGATGGTGCGGTCCGCATTCCGCAGACCGAGTTTTCCGCCGATCGCCTCGCCGCCGAGATATCCGCCTTCGCCGCCGAGCCCGCGCGTCTTGCCGCCATGGCCCAGGCCGCCCGTGGCGCCGGCCGGCTCGACGCAGCGGAGCGGCTGGCCGATCTGGTGGCCAAAATCGCGGGAATCTGACGCGAAATTGGCCGGAATTCCTACTTTTGCCGTCATGGCCGGGCTTGTCCGGCCATCCACGTCTTGCAAGAAGTGGTAAGGATTCGTGGATGCCCGGGACAAGCCCGGGCATGACGAAGGGAACTGCGGGATACGCCATGAGACTGCCGCGCGAGATCGGACCCATCCACTTCGTCGGGATCGGCGGGATCGGCATGAGCGGCATCGCCGAGGTGCTGCTCAATCTCGGCTACTCCGTGCAGGGCTCGGACGCCTCCGACAATTACAATCTCGACCGCCTGCGCAAGAACGGTGCGAGGGTCTCGGTCGGCCACAAGGCGGAGAACGTCGACGGGGCCGACGTTGTCGTGGTCTCCACCGCGATCAAGCGCGACAATCCGGAACTGACGGCGGCGCGCGAACGGCGCATCCCCGTGGTGCGCCGCGCCGAGATGCTGGCCGAGTTGATGCGGCTGAAGAGCTGCGTCGCCATCGCCGGCACGCACGGCAAGACCACCACGACCACGATGGTCGCGACGCTGCTCGATGCCGGCGGCCTCGATCCCACCGTGATCAATGGCGGCATCATCAACGCCTACGGCTCCAACGCGCGGCTTGGCGCCGGCGACTGGATGGTGGTCGAAGCCGACGAGAGCGACGGCACGTTCCTGAAGTTGCCGACCGAGGTCGCGATCGTCACCAATGTCGATCCCGAGCATCTCGATCACTTCAAGACCTTCGAGGCTGTGCAGGACGCGTTCCGCCATTTCGTCGAGAACCTGCCATTCTATGGCTTCGCCGTGATGTGCATCGATCATCCCGTGGTGCAGACTCTTGTCGGCAAGATCGAGGATCGGCGCATCATCACCTACGGCGAGAATCCGCAGGCCGACGTGCGCTTCGTCGACCTCACCCCGATGGGCGGCGGTTCGAAGTTCAAGGTTGCCTTCCGCGATCGCAAGACGGGCGCCGTGCACGAGATCTCCGATCTCATGCTGCCGATGCCGGGACGCCACAATGCCTCCAACGCGACCGCTGCGATTGCGGTCGCGCGCGAACTCGGCGTGTCGGACGAGGCGATCCGCAAGGCGATCGCCGGCTTCGGCGGCGTCAAGCGCCGCTTCACCAAGACCGGCGAGTGGAACGGCGTCACCGTCATCGACGACTACGGCCATCATCCGGTCGAGATCGCGGCGGTGCTGAAGGCGGCGCGGGAATCCACCAGCGGCAAGATCGTCGCCGTCGTGCAGCCGCATCGCTACACCCGGCTGCAGTCGCTGTTCGAGGAATTCTGCACCTGTTTCAATGATGCGGATGCGGTGATCGTCGCCGAGGTCTACGCCGCAGGCGAGGCGCCGATCGAGGGCATCGACCGCGACCATTTCGCCGCGGGTCTGCGCGCCCACGGCCACCGCGAGGTGATCCCGCTGCCGGCTGCGTCCGATCTCGCCGGTATCGTCAAGGGCGTGGCGAAGTCGGGCGATCTCGTCGTGTGCCTAGGGGCCGGCAACATCACGCAATGGGCGTATGCCTTGCCGGATGAGTTGAAGGCGCTGGGGTAGGGCAGTGGGCTTCCCCGACATCACACCCGACCTCAAAGCCGCGATGCCCGATCTTCGTGGCCGGCTGCTGGCGAACCAGTCGCTCGCCGAGCTCACCTGGTTTCGCGTCGGTGGTCCCGCGCAGGTGCTGTTCACGCCGGCGGACGAGGACGATCTCGCCTACTTCCTCGCGCATCTCGCAGGCGACATTCCCGTCTATGTCGTTGGCGTCGGCTCCAACCTGATCGTACGCGACGGCGGCATTGCCGGCGTGGTGGTCCGTCTGGCGCCGCGCGCGTTCGGCGAGGCGCGCGCGAGCGGCGACGTGGTCACCGCGGGCGCGGCCGCGCTCGATAAGCGCGTGGCGGAAGTCGCCGCGTCGGCCAATATCGGCGGGCTCGAATTCTATTTCGGCATTCCCGGCACGATCGGCGGCGCGCTGCGCATGAATGCGGGCGCGAATGGCGGCGAGACCCGGGACGTGTTGATCGAGGCGCGAGGCGTCGGGCGCGACGGCACGAAGCACATCTTCTCCAACGCCGACATGAAGTTCGTCTACCGCAACAGCGGCGTCGATCCCTCCATCATCTTCACCTCCGCGCGCTTCCGCGGCGAGATCAGGGATGCCGACGCGATCCGCGCGCGCATGGCGGAAGTGCAGACCCATCGCGAGACCGCGCAGCCGATCCGCGAAAAGACCGGCGGCTCGACCTTCAAGAATCCGCCCGGCCATTCCGCCTGGAAGCTGGTCGATGCCGCCGGCTGCCGCGGTTTGCGCGTCGGCGGCGCCGAGGTCTCCGAGATGCACTGCAATTTCCTGATCAACACGGGCAATGCCACCGCGCACGACATCGAGACGCTGGGCGAGACCGTCCGTGAACGGGTGAAGGCAAATTCCGGAATTGAGCTACACTGGGAAATCAAGCGGATCGGAATTCCCGGCTAATTTGGACAAGCGACGAGAAAACATGCGCATTACCATCCTCTTCGGCGGCTCCAACCGCGAACGTCTGGTTTCCGTCGCCTCAGCTCAGGCACTGCATCAGGCGCTACCCGAGGCCGATCTCTGGTGGTGGGATGTCGAGGACAAGGTGCATGTCGTGCAGTCCAGACAGCTGCTCGAACATGCCCGCCCCTTCGAAGACGAGTTCAAGCCGGGCACGTCGGGCATTCCGTTGGCGCAGGCGCTCGACCAGGCCAGCGCGGAGAACCGCGTGCTGGTGCTCGGCCTGCATGGCGGGCGTGCCGAGAACGGCGAATTGCAAGTGATGTGCGAGGCGCGCGGCGTGCCTTTCACCGGATCGGGCTCGGCCTCCTCGCATCTCGCGTTCGACAAGATCGCGGCCAAGCATTTCGCTGCGCTCGGCGGCGTGTCGCCGCCGGCGAACGTTGCGCTGGACCAGATCGACGAGGCCTTCGCCGAATACGGCCGACTGATCGCAAAGCCTGCCAGGGATGGCTCGAGCTACGGCCTGATCTTCGTCAACGCCAGGCAGGATCTCGTCGCCGTCCGCAATGCCGCCAAGCACGAAGAGTACGTGATCGAGCCCTACATCGCCGGCGTCGAGGCGACCTGCGGCGTGCTGGAGCGCCCGGATGGCTCGATCATCTCGCTGCCCCCGATCGAGATCATTCCCGGCGAGGGCAGTTTCGACTACGCGGCGAAGTACCTCTTGAAGTCGACCCAGGAGATCTGCCCCGGCCGCTTCGCGCCCGAAATCACCGCCGCGCTGAAGCAGCAGGCGATGCTGGCGCACCGGGCGATGTCCTGTACCGGCTATTCCCGTTCGGACTTCATCGTCTCGGACAAGGGGCTGGTCTATCTCGAAACCAACACGCTGCCCGGCCTGACCAAGTCCTCGCTCTACCCCAAGGCGCTGAAGGCCGACGGCATCGCGTTCGTCGACTTCCTGCGCGGCCTAGTCGAGCTCGCTGTGGCCGGTGTGCGAAAATAATTAGGACTGGTTAACGGCCGAACTGGCGAAACGGACGGTTTTGGAACCCAAAACCGGTAAAATGCCGGATATTGCGGCATAAATGCCTCACAGGCCTGGGCAAAAAGCTCACGTCGTTAACGAACTTTACCTTTTGTTTACCAGGACGTCCGAAGGTTAACGCTGGCGGCGCATATGACGCTTTGGCTGCCGGCGCGTGGACCGTTGCGGGTGTTGTCACCCCTAGCGAACGCTCTGAAGGGGAGAGGTTTTCTCTGCTGAAGACCAGCACCCGGCCCGGTAAGTCGGAGACGTCATGTTCGCAGGACCCGCGCGATGTCGCGGGCAAACTGTTGACGAGCTCGTGCAATGGATGGAGCAGGAAGCCTCACTCGGTCGCTTTTCAGATCGCTGAGGCCCCAAGCTGACCTGAAGGCGGCCGCTATCGGAGCGGTCGTGCTTCTGCGCGAGTGGGTGCAGGACAAGCGCCAGGAAAGAGTTCACGGCGCGCGTGCTGCCGCCAAGGAAAAGATCAGGGCCAAAGCCGTTATCGAGCGCGAGCCGCCGCCGCGGCTGGTTGCGCTTGTCGAGCGCTATCTGCCGCGCCGGGTCGGGATCAGCATGACGGTGCTGCTCCTGATCGGAAGCTGCGGCTTCGGTATCGTCAAGGGCGGCCATCTCCAGGATTTCATCACGGCGGTCAACGACACCCGTAACGCGCTGGCCAATTCCGCCGGCTTCCGCATCACCTCCGTCGTGATCAACGGCCGCAAGCAGCTCAGCCAGGACGAGATCCTCGCGATCGGCGGCGTCAGCGGCCGATCCTCGCTGCTGTTCCTCGACGCCGACGCCGTGCGCGACAAGCTCAAGGCCAATCCCTGGATCGCGGATGCGACCGTGCTGAAGCTGTATCCGGGTCAGCTCATGATCGAGCTCACCGAGCGCAAGGCGTTCGCGCTGTGGCAGGAGGCCGGCCGGCTCTCCGTCATCTCCGATGACGGCGCCGTGCTCGAACCCTACGTCTCGCGCCGCTTCCTGTCGCTGCCGCTCGTGGTCGGCAAGGGCGCCGAGACGCAGGCCCGCGACTTCCTCGCTTTGCTGGCGCGCTATCCGCAGGTCAATTCCATCACCAAGGCCGCGATCTTCGTCGGCGAGCGGCGCTGGAACCTGAGGCTCAAGGACGGCCTCGACATCCGGCTGCCCGAACAGGACGTCGGCAACGCGCTTGCGATGCTGTCCAGGCTCGACAAGGAGGACAGGCTGTTCTCCCGCGACATCGTCGCGGTCGACCTGCGCCTGCCCGATCGGCTGGTGGTGCAGCTGTCCGAGGATGCCGCCAAGGCGCGCGACGATTTGTTCAAGGACAAGAAGAAGAAAAAGGCCGGGGACGCTGCATGACCGGTCTTGATCGCACCCAGACACCGAAGACACGCCCGATGCCGCACAAGCGCGGCGGCCTCGTCGCCTGCCTCGACATCGGCACCAGCAAGATCGCCTGCATGATCGCGCGGCTGAAGCCGTCGGCGCCGAGCGAAGCCCTGCGCGACCGGACCCATGCGGTGGAGCTGATCGGCTACAGCCAGATCCAGTCGCGCGGCATGAAGGCCGGCGCCGTGATCGATCTCGGCGAATGCGAGCAGGCGGTGCGACAGGCCGTCGGGCTCGCGGAGAAAATGGCCAAGGTGCGGGTCGAGTCCGTGCTGCTGTCGGTCTCCGGTGGCCGGCTCTCCGGTCAGCTGGTCGAAGCTGCGGCCGACATCCGCGGCGGCGCCGTGACGCCGGCCGATGTCAGCCGCGTCACCTCTACCGGCATGCGCCACGCCACCGGCGAAGGCCGCACCGTGCTGCACGCGCTGCCGGTCGGCTACACGCTCGACGGCGTCAAAGGCATCCGCGACCCCCGCGGCATGGTTGCGCATCAGTTCGGCATCGACATGAACGTCGTCACCTGCGACGCCACCGTGGCGCGGAATCTGATGCTGGCGGTCGAACGCTGCCACATCAACGTCGAAGCCATGGCGGCGAGCCCCTATGTGGCAGGCCTGTCCGTGCTGACCGACGACGAAGCCGATCTCGGCGCTGCCGTCGTCGAGATGGGCGCAGGCACCACCACGATCGCGGTCTTTTCCGGCGGCCGCTTCGTTCATGCCGCGGGTTTTGCGGTCGGCGGGCAACACATCACGATGGATTTGGCGCGCGGACTCTCCGCGACCATTGCCGATGCCGAGCGAATCAAGACGTTATACGGGACCGTCATCACCGGCGGATCGGACTCGCGTGAGCTGATGTCTGTACCGACAGCCGGTGACGAGCAGGATCTGCCGCAGATCGTCTCCCGCGCTACCATCGCCAACATCGTCAAGCATCGTGCCGAGGAAGTCTTCGAAATGGTTCGGGACAAGCTGAAGGATTCGCCCTTCGCCTCGGAGCCCAACGGCCGCGTCGTGCTCTCGGGTGGGGCTTCACAGCTCACCGGTCTCGTCGAGCTCGGAACGCAGATTCTCGGCCGGCCCGTGCGGGTCGGACGTCCGCTCGGTTTCGGCCGGCTGCCCAACGAGGCGAAGAACGCCGCCTTCGCGGTGCCGGCCGGACTGCTCGTCTACCCGCAATATGTTCACCACGAACATGTCGAACCGCGGCATACGCGGCAGCAGGTCAGGACGGGGACCGGCGGGTATTTCGGAAAGGTCGGACGATGGCTACGCGAGGGCTTCTGATGACTCCTTCCCGCAATATTCGATTTTCACCAACTCCCGCGGCCGCCGGCCGGGGCGAACCCACGCGCGCGTGATCGAGAGGCAAACATGACCATCAGCATCAATGTTCCTGATATTCACGAACTGAAGCCCCGCATCACCGTGTTCGGCGTCGGCGGAGCCGGTGGTAACGCCGTCAACAACATGATCACGGCGGGCCTCCAGGGCGTCGATTTCGTGGTCGCCAACACCGACGCTCAGGCGCTGACGATGTCGAAGGCGCAGCGCATCGTGCAGATGGGCACGGCCGCCACGCAAGGGTTGGGCGCAGGTTCGCAGCCGGTGGTCGGCGCGGCCGCGGCCGAAGAAGTCATGGACGAGCTCCGCGACCATCTCTCGGGCGCCAACATGGTGTTCGTCACCGCCGGCATGGGCGGCGGCACCGGTACCGGTGCAGCTCCCGTGATCGCCAAGATCGCGCGCGAGATGGGCATCCTCACCGTCGGCGTCGTGACCAAGCCGTTCCACTTCGAGGGCGGCCGCCGCATGCGCACCGCGGAAGCGGGCATCAACGAGCTGCACAAGGTCGTCGATACGCTGCTGATCATCCCGAACCAGAACCTGTTCCGGGTCGCCAACGAGAAGACCACCTTCGCCGACGCCTTCGCGATGGCCGACCAGGTGCTCTATTCGGGCGTTGCCTGCATCACCGACCTGATGGTCAAGGAAGGCCTGATCAATCTCGACTTCGCCGACGTTCGCGCCGTCATGCGCGAGATGGGCAAGGCGATGATGGGCACGGGCGAAGCCTCCGGCGACAAGCGCGCGCTGACCGCCGCCGAAGCCGCGATCGCCAACCCGCTGATCGACGATAGCTCGATGAAGGGCGCCAAGGGCCTCCTGATCTCCATCACCGGCGGCAAGGATCTCACTTTGTTCGAGGTCGACGAAGCTGCGACCCGCATCCGCGAGGAAGTCGACCAGGACGCCAATATCATCGTCGGCGCCACCTTCGACGAGGCCCTCGACGGCCTGATCCGCGTCTCGGTCGTCGCCACCGGCATCGAGCAGGCCGCGATCGCGCGCAACAGCCAGGCCACCAGCGCTCCCGTGGCGAATCCTGCTCCGCAGGCGCAGCAGGCTCCCGCCGCTCCGGCCGCGGCTGCCGAGAGCCGTCTTGCCGATTTGACCGCACGGCTGCGCGCCGACAATCAGCGCATGGCCGAGCGCGCCCAGAAGTTCGAAGCGCAGACCCCGGCCGCAGGAACGGGCCAGTTTGCCGCCGCTCCCACGGCTCCGCGTCCGAACGTCGAGCGCGCTGCGCTTGCCGCCATCGCCGCCGCCGTTGCGGACGTCCCGCAGGCTCCCGCGCCGATGCAGACCTATGGCGACGTCACCGTGCGCCCGATCGCGCAAAAGCCCACGCTGTTCCCCGAGCCCGAGCAGGCGCCGATGGCCATGCATGAGCCGATGACGCCGGAAACCTTCATCCCGCCGCAGGCCGAGCGTGCGCCGGTCCGCACACCGCGGATGCCGCGGATCGAGGAACTTCCGATGCCCGCCCAGGCCGAGCTTCGCCAGGCCCGCGGCGAGGTCGAGGAGGAGACCCCGCAGAAGACCCGGCTGTCGCTGCTGCAGCGCCTCGCCAATGTCGGCCTCGGCCGTCGTGACGAGGAGAGCGAGGCGCCGATCGCGGCCCGCACCGCCGGTCCCGCGATGCCGCCGCTGCCCGATCGCCGCCCCCAGAAGACCGTGGCGCAGCAAATCGCTTCCGCCGAGCCGGTGTCGGAGTATGCCCGTCGTCCCGCGCCGCAGGGTCTGGACATGCACGGTCGTCCCGCGCCTGTTGCCCCGGCGCCACAGGGAGACGACCATCTTGATATCCCGGCGTTCCTGCGGCGGCAGGCGACCTGAGGATTGTTACAATAAGGCAGGCGAAAAAAGGTCCCGGCGGGAAGCTTGCCGGGACCTTTTCTTTTGCCCCGTGCGTGTCCGGATTGCGTAGCCAAGCAACTGATTTTAAATCATTAATTACGTATTCGATGGTTCAGTAAAACTGCTGAAAACGGCTCCGAACTCCGGTCCAATTTGGTTAAGCCTTGGCGCGAATACGGCGGGTTTGGGGTAACAATCGGTAAAAAAGCGTGAGTTGGCGCTGTTTGAGGCAGTGACTATGGTTTGCCGTGACTTGGGGATACGGATTCGGAACGAGCGGTCCAGGCCGCTCAGTCGGTTCAGTATAAGTCGCGATGGTCGTAGTGGGGCGGTTCCTGATGAAATTTAGCCGGCAAACAACGCTTCGTGCGCAAGCCAGTGTGGCAGGCGTCGGCGTTCATTCCGGTCTTCCCGTCACGCTCACGCTTGGGCCTGCGCCTGTCGACGCGGGCTTTGTTTTTGTCCGCACCGGGCTCGAGGGAAGCGACCGCGAAGTCCAGGCCACCGCCGAGCAGGTGATCGCGACCGATTTCGCCACCGTCCTCGGTGATCGCGACGGTCCGCTGGTTTCCACCGCCGAGCATGTGCTTGCTGCACTGCGGGGCATGGGCGTCGACAACGCCATCATCGAGATCGACGGGCCGGAAGTGCCGATCATGGACGGCAGCGCGGCAGCCTTCGTTGCGGCGATCGACCAGGCCGGCATCGTGACCCAGCCGGCACAGCGCCGCTTCATCCAGGTTTTGAAGCCGATCTCGGTCAAGATCGGCGACTCCTTCGGTGAGATCAGGCCCTATGCCGACGGGTTCCGCGCCGAGGTCGAGATCGACTTTACCAATCCTGTCATCGGCCAGCAGAGCTACGCCTTCGACCTGAACCCGGAGCGTTTCCGCCGCGAAGTCGGCCGGGCCCGGACTTTCGGCCTGATGTGCGACGTCGCGCGGCTCTGGAGTGCCGGCTATGCGCTCGGCGCCTCGTTCGACAACACTGTCGTGTTCGACGAGGAGCGGCTGCTCAACACCGAAGGCCTGCGCTACGCCGACGAATGCGCCCGCCACAAGGTGCTGGACGTGATTGGCGACCTCGCGCTGGCCGGTCTGCCGCTGCTCGGCGCCTACCGCTCGGTACGTGGTGGCCACAAGCTGAACCACGCGGTCCTGACCGCGCTGCTCGCCGACCGCACCGCCTGGCGGGTGGTCGAGGGCGAGGCAGCCCGCCGCACCACGCGTCCGGTGGTCGAAACTGGTCGTGGCATCGTCGGTGGCCGGATCGCCGCGGTCTACGGGCCGGACGTTTCCTAAAAGAGAAACAGGTCCTGAAGAGACCCGTTGCCATGGTCGTTTGGCGGCGGCTTTCCCCGGGAAACTCCTGGTAACGATGATCGGCTAGGATTGCGGCGCGTTCGCCTTAATCCGGGCGGAATGCCTGCCTATCCGGTTGGTTGAAGATCGTTTTTCGGTTACACCGGCGTGGCTGCATGGCACGCACCACGGCTATATTTCGCGCCCAGGACGGGGTTCATGGGCTGGCGGATACCGCATCACAGGGCGTCAGGGCAATACTCATGTCGGCACAGCGTATGACGCGCGGATATCTTCAGGCCTGGTCTCGAGAGGTCTCGTCTCGAGCCCGTGGGTTGCTTCAGGTTGTCGCCCTCTTCTTGCTCGCGCTGCCGCTGGCCGGCTGCGGCACCGGCGCGCTTTGGGACAAGTTCATTGCCAAGGACGACACCTTCGTCGAGGAGCCCGCCGACAAGATCTACAATGAGGGCCTGTACCTCATGAACGAGAAGAAGGACATGAAGGCGGCGAACAAGAAGTTCGAAGAGGTCGACCGCCAGCATCCATATTCCGACTGGGCCCGCAAATCGTTGCTGATGTCGGCCTACGCGTCCTACCAGGGCGGCGACTACGACAGCTGCATCGGCGCGGCCACCCGCTACGTCACGCTGCATCCCGGCAGCCCGGATGCGGCCTACGCGCAATATCTGATTGCCGCCTCGCATTACGACCAGATTCCGGACATCAGCCGCGACCAGACCCGCACCGAGAAGGCGATCGCCTCGCTGGAAGAGGTGGTGCGCAAATATCCGACCTCCGAATATGCGACCTCGGCCAAGGCCAAGATCGAAGGTGCGCGCGACCAGCTCGCCGGCAAGGAAATGAACGTCGGCCGCTACTACGCGCAGAAGCGCGACTACACGGCGGCGATCAACCGTTACAAGGCCGTGGTGACGCAGTACCAGACCACCCGCCATGTCGAGGAGGCGCTGTACCGCCTGACCGAGGCCTATATGGCGATCGGCATCGTCGGCGAGGCCCAGACGGCTGCCGCCGTGCTCGGGCACAATTTTCCTGACAGTCGCTGGTACAAGGACGCCTATAATCTTGTAAAATCAGGCGGTCTCGAACCGAGCGAGAATCAGGGGTCCTGGATTAGCAAGACCTTCAAGAAAATGGGTCTCGGCTAGGAAATAGAATTCCATGCTGGCGCGTCTGTCGATCCGTGACATCGTCCTGATCGAACGGCTCGATATCGAATTTGCACCGGGCCTCGCGGTTTTGACCGGCGAGACCGGTGCGGGCAAATCCATCCTGCTCGATGCCTTTGCGTTGGCGCTCGGCGGCCGCGGCGATGCCGGCCTCGTGCGGCATGGGGCGGAGCAGGGGCAGGTCACTGCCGTATTCGATATCCCAAAAAACCATCCCGCGGCCAAGATCCTCGCGGAGAACGGGCTGGAGGATACCGGCGAGATGATTCTCCGCCGGGTCCAGCTCGCCGACGGCCGCACCCGCGCCTTCATCAACGACCAGGCGATCAGCGTGCAGACGCTGAAGGCGGTCGGGGCCGCCCTGGTCGAGATCCACGGCCAGCACGACGAGCGCGCCCTTGTCGATGCCGCCACCCACCGCCGCCTGCTCGACGCCTTCGCCGGTCTCGAAAAGGACGTCTCGGCGGTCGAGGCGCTCTGGGACGCCCGCCGCACCGCCAACAATGCGCTGGAGGAGCATCGCGCCGGCATGGAGCGCGCCGCGCGCGAAGCCGACTACCTCCGCCACGCCTCGGACGAATTGAAGCAGCTCGCGCCCAGGGACGGCGAGGAGACCTCGCTGGCCTCCCGTCGGACCACGATGATGCAGGGCGAGAAGATCGCCTCCGACCTGCGCGAGGCGCAGGAGGCGGTCGGCGGGCACCATTCGCCGGTCGCCTCGCTCTCGGCGGCCGTGCGGCGGCTGGAGCGCCGCGGCGTCAACGCGCCGGCGCTGGTCGAGCCCGCGGTGAGGGCGATCGACATCGCCATCAACGCGCTGGAGGAAGCCGACCAGCATCTGCAGGCGGCGCTTGCCGCGACCGATTTCGATCCCTCGGAGCTCGAACGCATCGAGGAGCGGCTGTTCGCACTTCGCGCCGCCTCGCGCAAATATTCCACGCCGGTCGACGGGCTCGCCGCGCTTGCCGCCAGATATGCCGCCGATGTGGTTCTGATCGATGCCGGCGCCTCACGGCTGAAGAAGCTGGAGCAGGCCGCGATCGAAGCCGACGGGCGCTACGCGGCGGCGGCCAAGAAGCTGTCGATGGCGCGGCAGAAATCGGCGGAGAAGCTCAACAAGGCGGTCAATGCCGAGCTCGCGCCGCTCAAGCTCGAACGCGCCAAGTTCATGACCCAGGTCCAGACCGATGAGGCAGCTCCGGGGCCGCAAGGGTTCGATCGCGTCGAGTTCTGGGTGCAGACAAACCCGGGCACCAAGCCAGGGCCGATGATGAAGGTCGCCTCCGGCGGCGAGCTGTCGCGTTTCCTGCTGGCGCTGAAGGTCGTGCTGTCCGACCGCGGCTCGGCGCCGACCTTGGTGTTCGACGAGATCGACACCGGCGTCGGCGGCGCGGTCGCGGACGCGATCGGCGGACGGCTGGCGCGGCTCGCCGGCAAGGTCCAGGTGATGGCCGTCACCCACGCCCCGCAGGTCGCCGCCCGTGCCGACCAGCATCTGCTGATCTCCAAGGACGCACTGGACAAGGGCAAGCGCGTCGCCACCCGGGTCAATGCGCTTGCCGCCGACCACCGCCGCGAGGAGATCGCGCGGATGCTCGCCGGCGCCGAGATCACCGCCGAGGCGAGGGCTGCCGCGGACCGGCTGCTCAAGGCGGCGACGGCTTGATTGCCACTGTCATTCCGGGGCGCACGAAGTGCGAACCCGGAATCTCGAGATTCCGGGTCTGGTCCTTCGGACCATCCCGAAATGACTCTTTCAATTGCAGATCGACTCGTAACGATCATCCCAATTCGGATTGTCTTTCTCGATCAGTTGAATCTTCCATGCGCGCTTCCACTTCTTCACTCTTTTTCGCGCGTTATCGCCGAGACTGGGTCATCATAAGTCTCGAACCAAACCAGCCGCGTGATGTTGTATTTCGCCGTGAAGCCCGGAATGGCTTTGATTTGATGCTCATAGACGCGCCGTATGAGGTCGTTGGTGACGCCCACATAGATTGCTCCGTCGCGCCGGCTTGCTAGGATATAGACGTAATACGCCATGACTCCCGAGCCTTTCTCAACTGTCATTCCGGAGTGTACGAAGAGCGAGCCTGGAATCTCGAGGTTCCGGGTCTGGTCCTTCGGACCATCCCGGAACGACGAGGCACAACCATAAGTATAATGACAAGAGCAGCAAAATCGAAATCAACACCGCTTCGCGACGTTGCCGGCCTCACCAAGGCGCAGGCCAAGGTCGAGCACATGCGGCTCGCGCTCGAGATCGAGGGGCACAACGAGCGCTACTACCAGGACGACGCGCCCACCGTCACCGACGCCGAGTATGACGCGCTGCGCCAGCGCTTCAACGCGATCGAGAAACGCTTCCCGGAATTCGTCAGCGCGGACTCGCCGTCGCAGAAAGTTGGTGCTGCACCATCAGGCCGCTTCAAGAAGGTGCGGCATGCCGTCCCCATGCTGTCGCTCGACAACGCCTTTGCGGAAGAGGATCTGCGCGACTTCGTCGGCCGGATCGTGCGGTTCCTGAAGCTCGACGATGACAGAATCGATTTTTCCGCCGAGCCGAAGATCGACGGCCTCTCGATGTCGCTGCGCTACGAGGGCGGTGAGCTCGTCACCGCCGCGACGCGCGGCGACGGCGCGGTCGGCGAGGACGTCACCGCCAACATCCGCACGCTCGAGGACGTGCCGCAGAAGCTGAAGGGCCGCAACGTCCCCGACATCTGCGAGGTGCGCGGCGAGGTCTACATGACCAAGAAGGCGTTCCTGGCGCTCAACGAGCGGCAGAAGGCGGAAGGCAGCACCATCTTCGCCAATCCGCGCAATTCGGCCGCGGGCTCGCTCCGGCAGAAGGATCCGACCATCACCGCCTCGCGCCCCCTCGGCTTCTTCGCTTATGCCTGGGGTGAGATGAGCGCGATGCCGGAGGGCACGCAGAGCGGCATGATCGGTTGGTTCGAGCGCTGCGGCTTCAAAACCAACCCGCTGACCAGGCTCTGTCACTCCGTCGAGGAGCTGCTGGCGTTTCATCACGCGATCGAGGAGCAGCGCGCAAAGCTCGACTACGACATCGACGGCGTCGTCTACAAGGTCGATCGCATCGACTGGCAGGAACGGCTCGGCTTCGTCTCGCGCACGCCGCGCTGGGGCATTGCCCACAAATTCCCGGCCGAACGCGCCACGACGGTGTTGCGCGACATCGAGATCCAGGTCGGCCGCACCGGCTCGTTCACGCCGGTCGGCAAGCTCGAACCGGTCGGCGTCGGCGGCGTGATCGTGCAGAACGTCACGCTGCACAACGAGGACTACATCAAGGGCATCGGCAACAAGGGCGAGGTGCTGCGCGAGGGCCGCGACATCAGGATCGGCGACACCGTCGTGATCCAGCGCGCCGGCGACGTCATCCCGCAGGTGGTCGACGTCGTTCTCGACAAGCGGCCGAAGTCTGCCAGGGAGTTCCAGTTTCCGAAGAAGTGCCCGTGCCCGCTGCATACCGACGTCGTGCGAGGAGAGACGGCCGCTGGCGAAGAGGAAGCACGCGCCCGTTGTACCGGCGAGTTCGCCTGCCCCTACCAGAAGATCGAGCACCTGAAGCTGTTCGTGTCGCGGCGCGCCTTCGACATCGACGGCCTGGGCGAGAAGCAACTCCAGTACTTCTTCGACGAGGGTTTTGTGAAGGAGCCAGCCGACATCTTCACGCTGGAAAAGCGCAATTCGAAGCTCAAGCTCGAGGACATCGAGGGCTACGGCGCAACTTCGGTGCGCAATTTGTTCGGCGCGATCGAGAGCCGTCGCAAGATTGCACTGGAGCGCTTTATCTACGCGCTCGGCATGCGCCATATCGGCGAGACCACGGCGCTGGCGCTGGCGCGCGGCTACGGCTCCTGGGACGCCTTCCACGACGCCAGCCTCAAGGTCGCCAAGGGCGACGAGGAGGCGATGGCCGAGATGGATGCGCTCGACCAGATCGGCGAGACCGTGATCAAGAGCATCGCCGATTATTTCGGCGAGAGCCACAATCGCGGCATCGTCGAGCGGCTCACCAGGGAAGTCGAGATCATCGACGCCGAGAAGCCGAAGAGCAACTCCGCAGTCGCCGGCAAGACCGTGGTGTTCACGGGCTCGCTGGAGAAGATGACGCGCGACGAGGCCAAGGCCACCGCCGAGCGGCTAGGCGCAAAGGTGTCCGGATCGGTGTCCAAGAAAACCGACCTCGTCGTCGCCGGCCCCGGCGCGGGTTCAAAGCTCGCGGAAGCCAACAAGCATGGCGTCAAGGTGCTGACCGAGGACGAGTGGTTGCAGCTGATCGGGGAGTGATGTTTTCTTCCGTCATTCCGGGGCGATGCGCAGCATCGAACCCGGAATCTCGAGATTCCGGGTTCGCACTTCGTGCGCCCCGGAATGACGACTTAAACCCTCACATCATCCCGCTCTCTTCCTCTTCCGCCTGCCCGATCAGCGTCTCGCTGACCATGATCTCGCGGCGGGGGACGACGAAGATCATCGTGCAGGCGCAGAGCAGGGAGATCGCCAGCACCGCGGCGGTGAGCGGCAGCGTGGTCGCGGAATGGCCGCCGAGATAGGCGCCGAATTGCGACATCAGCGCGCCGATGCCCTGCTGCAGGAAGCCCATCGCACCTGATGCGGTGCCGGCGGCCTCGGGACGGATACTGATCGCGCCGGCGGCCGAGTTCGCCATCACGAAAGCATTGCCGACCATCACGATCATCTGCGTGCCGAACAGCCAGGCGGGTGCCTCGTTCCAGCCAGTGAAACTCCACAGCAGGTTCAACAGGCTGCCGCAAAGCTGCAGCGCGAGGCCGAACCAGATCAACTTCTCCAACGAGTGCCTGGGCGCGAAGCGCACGCAGAGCAGATTGCCGACGAGATAGGCAAAACCCGTCGTCGCGAACCACGCGCCGTATTCGGCGCTGGTCCTGCCCATCTGCGTCACCACGATATAGGGGCCGCCGCCTGCGAAGGTGAAGATGATCTGCGAGGCCAGCACCTGGCACATCACATAGCCGACGAAGGCGCGGTTGCGGATCAGGATGCCGACATCGCCGCGAAAGCCGCTGCCGGCGGCGCGGTCTCGGCGGGTCTCGGGCAGCGCGAATGCGATGCCGACGGCGACAATGATCGCGGCGACGGTGATGGCGTAGAAGATCGCGCGCCAGCCGAACGCGGTTTCGATCAGGCCGCCGGTGAGCGGGGAGACCATCTGCCCGATCATCAGCGCCGCGACGACGAGGCTGATCATCGAGGCGACGCGATCGCGCTCGTAGATGTCGCGGATGATGGCGCGGCTCACCACCATGCCGGCGGCGCCGCCCAGCGCCTGGAAGAAGCGCGCGGCGATCAGCTGCGGCAGGGTTTCCGCGAAGATGCAGGCGACGCTGGCGACCACCATCAGCGCCAGCCCTCCGAGCAGCACTGGCCGCCGCCCGAAACGGTCCGACAGCGGACCCATGATGAGTTGCGACAGCGCGATGCCGACCATGTACAGCGACACCGTCATCTGCGCGACCGAGATGTCGCTGCCAAATGTCGTCGCCAGCACCGGCAGCGCCGGAACCAGCATGTAAAGCGAGATCGGCGCGATCCCGGTCATGACGACGAGCAGCAGCAACACCAGGCGCGAGGTCGCGAGGTTCTTCGCCGTTTCCGACGGCTTGCTGATCATGCCGTGCATGCGTGTCCGTCTCGCAGAAATTCGAATCGGACTGTAGCGCTCTCGCGCAAGACGGATATCGGCGTTTCGGAATGCGGCTATACGGATTCCGGGAGGGTGATAGTGGCGGCGCGATGATGATGATTTGGGCGCGTTTGCATGCCCCAAAACAGGTGTCATTCCCCGCGAAGGCGGGGAATCCAGTATTCCAGAGGCAGTAGTGATTGAATCGAGAGGCCGCGGCGTACTGGATGCCCCGCTTTCGCGGAGCATGACAGCTGTCGTGGAGAAGCAGCCTTGCACAAAGCGCGTGGTGCCATGCGGCTTCGCGACGACGCGTTTACGCCTTCAACTCTGCCGTGGCCTGGTCCAGCCAGGTCTTGGTCGTCGCGTCCAGCGCCGGCCGCACCTCGGCCCGGACGCGCGCATGGTAGGCGTTGAGCCAGTCGAGCTCGTCCTTGCCCAGCATGCCGACATCGATCAGCCGGCGGTCGATCGGTGCCAGGGTCAGCGTCTCGAACGCGTTCATCGATTTCTCGGCGCCCTTGATGTCGGCTGCGACCACCAGTTCGAGGTTCTCGATGCGGATGCCGAAACCGTCGGTCTTGTAGTAGCCGGGCTCGTTGGACAGGATCATGCCGCGCTTCAGCGGCGTGGTGCCGAGCTTCGAGATCCGCGCCGGTCCTTCGTGCACCGATAGATAGCTGCCGACGCCGTGGCCGGTGCCATGCTCGAAATCGACGCCGGCGGCCCAGAGATATTGCCGTGCCAGCGTGTCGAGCTGCGCACCAGTGGCGCCGTCGGGAAAGATCGCCCGCGCAATCGCGATGTGGCCGCGCAGAACGCGCGTGAAGCGGTCGCGCATCTCGTCGGTCGGCTCGCCCACGGCCATGGTGCGGGTGACGTCGGTGGTGCCGTCTTCGTATTGTGCACCTGAATCGATCAGCAGCAGATCGCCGGGCACGATCCGTCGGTTGCTCTTGCGGGTGACGCGGTAGTGCACGATCGCGCCATTCGGGCCGGTGCCCGATATGGTCGGGAACGACACATCCTTGAGCGCGCCGGTGTCGCGGCGGAATGTCTCCAGCGCCTCGACCGCATCGATCTCGGTGAGCTTGCCGCTTGCCGCCTCGCGGTCGATGAAGGCGAGGAAGCGCGCCAGCGCCACGGCGTCGCGCCGGTGCGCCGTTTGCGTGCCCTTGATCTCGGTCGGGTTCTTGACCGCCTTGAGCAGCGCGATCGGATCGCTGCCGCGCACCGGCTTGCCGCCGGCGCCCGTGATCAGCCGGCTAAGCGCGTCGGCCGCGGTCGCATTGTCGAGCGCGATCGATCCACCGCTCTTGGCGAGCGCCATCAGCGTCGGCGCCATCGCATCGGGCTCGCGCACGTCGGCGGACTGCTCGAGATGGTCGCGGGTCAGATTCGAGAGCTTGCGGTGATCGATGAAGATGGTGGGACGGCCGTCCTTCGGCACCAGCGCATAGGACAGCGGCAGCGGCGTATGCGCGACGTCGGCGCCGCGGATGTTGAAGGTCCAGGCCACGGCATGGCTGTCGGACAGCACCAACGCATCGACGCCGAGCTTGCCGATCTCGCTCCTGATCTGCGTCAGCTTCTCGGCTTCAGTCACGCCGGCATGTTGCATCCCGTGCACCGTGACCGGCGCAATCGGCGGCTGTGGCCGGTCCTGCCAGATCGCATCGACCGGATTGCTGTCGACGGCGACCAGCTCGGCACCGGCCTTGGTGCAGGCGGCGGACAAACGCTCGGCTGCCGCAAAAGTGTGCAGCCACGGATCAAATCCTAGGCGGTCGCCGGCCTTCAGGTGTGCCGACATCCAGCTTTCCGGCGGGGGATCGATCAGAGACTCCACGGCCCAGGCCCTTGAATCGACCTGCTTGGCCGCCTGGATCGTGTAGCGGCCATCGACGAAGACCGCGGCCTCGTGCGTCAGCACCACCGCCAGACCCGCCGAGCCCGTAAAACCGGTCAGCCAGGCCAGACGCTCTTCCGACGGCGGCACATACTCATTCTGCTGCTGATCGGCGCGTGGAATCACGAAACCGGTCAGCTTGCGGCGGGCGAGTTCTTCACGGAGCGCGGCCAGCCGAGCCGTCAATGCGACGCCGGCCTCGGGCTCCTCGAATGTCTGGAAGTGCGCTTCGAACATGGTGGATCACTTTAGGATCATGCGGATCAGTCCGCAATGTAGACGCATTTGAGGTCGCATCTGGCATGGACTGTGCTTGAACAAGTTCCATTCGAATTGAGTGGAGTACAGGATGCGGCAGTTGCGCTTCGTCCGGATAACAGGGAAATTCGAGCAAGTTGTTCATCTCAACGACGAGGGGACACTCGATGCCAGCGTTCACGTTTGAGAAGATTACGCCGCCGGTGCGCCGCGCTCCGACTGCGGCGACACCGAAGAAACCGCGCGGCCTCATCAACCAGATGATCGACCGTTTCGCCGAACGCCGCGCGAGGCGCGCCTCGCAGGCCGAGCGCACGATGCGCCGGGACGAGAAGGCGTCAAAGTAGCGGCATCTACGGCAGCACCCGTACTCACCCCATCTTCCGCAGCAACAGGCTGCTCCACCCCTCGATCCGCAAGTGCTTCAGAGGCACGAGGCCGCGTGCGCGGTAGGCGGCGATCACGGCGGGGACCTGGGGCGTCAACAGGCCGGATAGGATGACGCGCCCGCCAGGGGCGAGGTGGCGCGTCATCGGGCCCGCCAATTGCCGTAACGGATTGGCAAGGATGTTGGCCAGCACCAGGTCGAACGGACCGCATCTGCCGAAATCAGCCGCAGCGAAGCCGGTGGCGCCGATCACTCGCACATGGTGACCGACCTCGTTCAACAAGGCGTTCTCGGCTGCCACCTTGACCGAGGCCGGGTCGACGTCGGAGGCCAGCACCGCGCGATGCAGCGCCTTCGCCGCCGCTATCCCCAGCACGCCGGTCCCGGTGCCGAGGTCGAGCACGCGGCCGGGCCGGGTGCTTTTCAGGACATGGTCAAGCAGAAGTAAACAGCCGCGTGTGGTGCCGTGATGGCCAGTGCCGAAGGCGAGAGCCGCCTCGATCTCGATGGCGAGCTTGTTTGGCGCCACGCGGTCGCGGTCATGGCTGCCATGGACGACGAAGCGCCCGGCCGGCACCGGGACGAGATCTTCCAGGCTCGACTTGACCCAGTCCCTGGCTTCGACGGTGTCGAAGGCGAGCGTGTCCGCAATCTCATTTCCTGCTGAGGTTGCAACGAGTTCGCGCAGCCACGCCCGGTCCGGCGCGTTCGCGAAATGCAGCGCGACGTCCCACAGTCCGTTCGGCTGCTCGAAGGCGGCGACCGCCGCATCGTCCTCGAAGAACAGTTCGGTGAGGACGTCGACAATGCGCCTGGCGGCGATCTCGTTGCCGATCGAAAAACTGGCGCGATGGGTGGAGGGTTGCATTTCTCAGGGTTCCGTCCGGTTCAATTTTTGGAACTTTTGTTCCCAATTTTTCCCATAACTTGCGTTCCGGAGGTTAACCCGACCGCAGGTTGTAGGACGTAGATTTGCGGGTGTTGGGCAACCCACACAGCTCTAAATGGAATAGGAGGCGAAACTTGAAGCGCATGATTTTGAAGTTCTGGACCGACGATTCAGGTGCAACCGCAATCGAATACGGCCTGATCGCAGCCGGTATCGCGCTGGCAATCATCACCGTGGTGAACGGCCTGGGCACCACCATGAACGAGAAGTTCACTTCGATTAGCAGCTCCTTGAAGTAATTTCCGCCTTCCATTTCCCGGCGGGGCCAATTCTCCATACGACTGCTTCCGAGCCGCGCCCGTCGGGGGATTCCCCTGGCGGGCGAAGTCGTTTTTGGGGATTGGCTTGCACAGAATGCCCACAGGCTATCCGGCGGTTTTTCCGGACTTTGTCCACGGATTATCCCGCCGTTCATCCCCGGATTTTCCACCAACTTGTACCAGGCTTGGACGGGCGCAACCCACCCCTCTTTCACAGCTCTGCCAACAGTCTGTCCACAGCCCATCCACAGGCTTATCCACGGCTTCCGAACAGCGACCGGTGATCCCTCAGGATCGCCTGTGCGGCGTTGTGGCCGGGCGCGCCGGTGACGCCGCCGCCGGGGTGGGCGCCGGAGCCGCAATGATAGAGGCCCTTCACGGGCCCGCGATAATCGGCGTGGCCCAGCATCGGCCGGGCCGAGAACAGCTGGTTCAGCGTCAGCGCGCCGTGGAAGATGTCGCCGCCGAGCAGGCCGAACTGCCGTTCGAGATCGAGCGGTGACAGGATCTGGCGGCCGAGCACGCTTGTCGCAAAACCCGGCGCGTATTTGTCCACCGTGGCGATCATGAGGTCGGCGACTTCGTCGCGATGGTCGTCCCACGACTTTCCATCGGGAAGCTCCGGCGCGACATGCTGGCAGAACAGGCTCGCGACATGGTGTCCTGCGGGCGCGAGCGTGTCGTCGAGCGTCGATGGGATCAGCATTTCCACCACGGGCGCCCGGCTCCAGCCGTGCGCGCGGGCATCGAGAAAGGCGCGGTCCATGTAGCCGAGATCAGGGGCCAGGATGATGCCCGAGGTGAGATGATCGCCGTCGCCCGGCAGCGCCGTGAAGGAGGGCAGGCGGTCCAGCGCGACGTTCATGCGGAAGGTGCCGGAGCCGTTCTTCCAGTGCCGGATGCGGGCGAGGAAGTCGGCCGGCAGCGCATCGGCGGCGACCAGCCGCGTGTAGAGCAGCTTCGGATTGACGTTGGCCGCGACATATTTCGCGCGGATGGTCGTGCCGTTCTCCAGCGCCACGCCGACCGCGCGGTCGCGCTCGACGATGACCTCGCGCACGCCCGCATCGGTGTCGATCACGACGCCGCGGTCGCGTGCGGCGCGCGCCATGGCTTGCGTGATCGCGCCCATGCCGCCGATGGCGTGACCCCAGACGCCCTTCTTTCCGTTCACCTCGCCGAAGGCGTGATGCAGCATCACATAGGCCGAGCCCGCAGCGTAAGGGCTGGCATAATTGCCGACGATGGCATCGAAGCCGAACAGCGCCTTGACCAGATCATGCTCGAAACGTTCGTCCAGCATCTCGCCGGCCGAGCGGGTGAAGAGATCGAGCAGGCTGCGGCTCTGCTCCAGCGACAGCCCACGCAGGATGTTGGCGCTCTGGAATGCGTTCACGGCTTCGCGGATCGAGGCCGTGCCGAAACCATCGAGCAGGTTTGGCGGCGCGCGCAGCACGAATTGCCGGAGCACGTCGGCGATATCTTCCAGGTCGCGCGAAAACCCGTCGAGCGCATTTGCGTCATGCGTGCTCAGCCGTGCGACGGACGCCTGCGTCCGCCCCTCGCCGGTAAGGAGATAGCTGCCGTCCGCCGCGGGCAAAAAATTCTGCGCGCGCCGTTCGACGATGCGCAGGCCCTGTTCGGCCAGCTGCAAGTCACGGATCACATGCGGGTTGAGCAGGCTCACGGTGTAGGCCGCGACCGAATTGCGGAAGCCGGGATGAAATTCCTCCGTGACCGCGGCCCCGCCGACCACCTTGCGGCGCTCGACCACGCGCACGCGCAAGCCGGCCATCGCGAGATAGGCCGCGCAGGTGAGGCCGTTATGGCCAGCGCCGATGATGACGACGTCGGTTTCGCTCATGAAGGATTCAAGCTGTTCCACGGTCATTGCAGGATGGTCCGAGCGACCGGACCCGGAATGACATCTGTATATCAAGCATTTCCCTCTGCAACATCACGAGACCCTTTATTGCCCGTTCAGGCGCCTTGTGCTCCATTGCGCGCGCCCGGCGTCCGCCGGGATTATGCCGGAGCTTCCATGGATTCGATCGTGCAACCCGCCGCCACGGAGCAGCCGTCCTCGTCGCGCAACCGGCTGCTGCTGACGGTCTACACCGCCGCGATCTTCGTCAGCGCGCTGTTGTTGTTCTCGGTGCAGCCGCTGTTCACGAAGATGGTCCTGCCGCGGCTCGGCGGCTCGCCGGCGGTGTGGTCGGTGGCGATGGTGTTCTTCCAGTCGCTGCTGCTGGCGGGCTACGCCTATGCGCATGTGTTGATGCAGGTGAGGAACCGCATCGTTCCGGTGGTGGTGCATCTCCTGCTGCTGATCGCGGCCTTCGCCACGCTGCCGCTCGGCATCGCCTCCGCCTATGGCGATCCGCCCGCTTCGGGCTACGCAATCTGGCTGCTCGGCCTGTTCGTGATCTCGATCGGGCTGCCGTTCTTCGCGCTCGCCGCCAACAATCCGTTGCTGCAGGCCTGGTTCGTCCGCACCGGGCATCCTGCCGGACATGATCCCTATTTCCTCTATGCGTCCTCCAACATCGGCAGCTTCCTCGCCCTGCTGTCCTATCCGTTCCTGCTGGAGCCGATGTTCACGCTGCACACGCAGAACCGGCTCTGGACCGGCGGTTACGGCATTCTGATCCTCCTGATCGCCGCATGCGGCGTGCTGCTGTTGCGCTCGCCGAAACTGGCCATGGTCGACGCGCGAACCGAGGATTTGAATGCGCAGGCGCCCGGTTTCATGACGCGGCTGCGCTGGATATTCCTCGCCGGAGTGCCGTCGGGCCTGCTCATCGCCGTCACCGCGCACATCTCGACCGACGTTGCGGCCGCGCCCCTGCTGTGGGTGCTGCCGCTGTCGCTGTACCTCTTGACCTGGGTGGTGGTGTTCCAGTCGCGGCCGCTGCTGCCGCACAAATGGATGCTGATGCTCCAGCCGGTCGCGATCGCGGGCGTCGTCTTCCTGCTGGCGTTCGGCGGCGAGCAGAACCTGCTGCTGACGCTCGGCGGGCATCAATTGTGCTTCTTCGTCATCGCGATGGCCTGCCACGGCGAATTGGCGCGGACCCGGCCGGCCGCGAAATATCTCACCGGATTCTATGTCGCGCTGTCGTTCGGCGGCATGGTCGGTGGGCTGTTCGCAGGGCTCGTTGCGCCGTTCACATTCTCCTGGATCGCCGAATATCCGATCCTGGTTGCGCTTGCCGCGCTGTGCCGGCCGCCCGCGAACGAGCGGTTGGCGGGCATCGTCAAATGGTACTGGCTGGCGCTTGCCGCGCTCGCCGTCGTCCTCGTTGCGCCGTCCATCACGACGGGCGGGCTGTCGACCTGGTTCGAGGATCACCGGGTCTGGATGGCCGGCGGTGTCGGCGTGCTCGCCGCGCTGCTGGCGCTGGCGGTCAACGCCGATCGCTGGAAGATATTCGCCACCGTCGCGCTGGCGCTGGCGTTGATCCGGGTTTATCCGGCAGACGAAGGCCGCGTCACCACGGTGCGCAGCTTCTTCGGCGTGCATAAGATCGTGGTGACGCCCGGCGGCTATTTCCATGTGCTGATGCACGGCACCACGATCCACGGCGCCGAGCGCTTCCTCAACAATGACGGCACGCCGGTCACCGGCCGGCCCGAGCCGATCACCTACTATCACAGGGACGGCGGCATCGGTCAGGCCGTCACCGCGATCCGCGAGCGCAAGGGCGCGCCGTTGAAGGTCGCAGCGATCGGCGTCGGATCGGGCACGCTCGCCTGCGCCGCCGAGCCCCGCGAGAGCTGGACATTCTTCGAGATCGATCAGTCCATGGTCGACGCGGCAAGCGATCCGAAGAATTTCCGCTACATTTCGAGCTGCATGCCGGGCCTGAAGCCGGTGATCGGAGATGCCCGTCTCACCTTCGCGAAGGAGCCGGACGGCGCTTATGATCTCATCATCGTCGACGCCTATTCGTCGGATGCGATCCCGATCCATCTTGCGACCGAAGAGGCGATGAAGATCTACAAGGACAAGCTCGCTCCGCACGGCGCCGTGGTGATGCACGTCTCCAACCGCCACCTCGATCTCGAAACCGTCGTGGTCGGCATCGCCGATGCCAACGATCTCAAGAGCTGGGTCTACAACGAGGATTCGGGGCGCGATGGCGACTACATCTTCTCGACCGACGTCGTCATCTCCGCCCGCGAGGATGCCGACGTCGGCAGGCTCGCATCGTCGAAAGCATGGGAGCAGACCGAAGCCGACGACAGGGTGCGGGTCTGGACCGACGATTACTCCAACATTTTGGGCGCGCTGTACCGGCGCTTGCGGGACGGGGAGTAGGGACACTTCGTAGCCCGGATGGAGCGCAGCGAAATCCGGGACGTTCTTGCCTTGCGGTGAATAACGGCCCCGGGTTTTGCGGGGCGCCCAACCGGGGGAGGAATGTGGCGTCAACCCCGCCCCCCACCCCCCGGGCAGCGCCGCCCAAAATTTTGTGTTATAGTGGGGGCCGCCCCCC
>NZ_JBVVPL010000016.1:109287-129377 GCF_055807615.1 Bradyrhizobium sp. MV1.5
CCCGGGGCTCCCACCCCCGGGCCGGCGGCCCCCCACCGCGCCGGGCGCCCCTTACAAACCCCCCCCCCCCCCGCCCCCCCCCCCGCCCACCCCCCCCCCCCCCCCCCCCCCCCCCCCCCCCCCCCGCTACAGCAGAAAGCCTGCGGCTCGAGCCTCACGGCTCCACCGGTGTCCCCGCGGGCAACGCAATTGCCTTCTCACCCGCGACTTGCCGCAGCAAATCGGGCCGGTCGGAGATGATCCCGTCGACGCCGATCGCGATCATGCGCGCCATGTCCTCGGGCTTGTTGACCGTCCAGACCACGACACGCAGCCCGAGCGCATGGGCCTCGACGATTAGCGCCGCGGTCACATCGCCGAAATAGGGCGACCAGATCGCGCCGCCCGCAGCCTTGATGGTTCGGGGCAGCGACCCGCCGTGATCAGCCGGGCTGAACCCCGCGGTCCAGTTGGTCGCCTTGTCCAGCGCCACCGTCTGGCCCGAGCCGCGCTGGAGCGTCAGGTACACCGTCGGCATCTTTGGTGACCGCTGCTGGACCAGCAGCAGGGTCCGCCAGTCGAACGACTGGATCATGACGCGGTCGGAGAATTTTTCGGCTTCGATCAGGGCGAGCAGCCTGGTAACGAAGGCTTGTGGATCGAGCGTCTGGTCCGGATGGTTCGGATCGGTCTTGGTCTCGATGTTGAAGCGCACGCGCGTATTGCCGGATTTGCGCACCAGTGCGAACAGCTCGCTCAAGGTTGGAATGCGGGTCCCGGGCAGGGCGCGCTGGTCGGGAAATTGCTTTGCGTAAGGGCTGTCTGGCCGGATCTGGCCGACGTCATATGTCCTGACGTCGGCCAGCCGCAGCTTCACGAAGGGCGTGCCGGGGGTCGCCACATAGGCGCCGCTCGCATCCCGCGTGATATCAGGGTTGAGCCCCCGCTCATGCGAGACGACGACTTCGCCGTCAGCGGTGATGCCGACGTCGAGCTCCAGCGTGTCCACACCCATCGACAGCGCGTTGGCGAACGCGGGAAGGGTGTTTTCCGGCAGCAGTGCCCGCCCGCCTCGATGGGCCTCCGAATCGAATGCCAAATCAGCCCCCATGGCCGGTCCCGCAATGAGAAGTGACAGCACGGTCAAGATCGTCGCAGCACGTGACGGCATGGCGGCTCGTGGGGCAAGGGAAAAGGGGCGATATTTCAACGCGTTTTGGCGCGTCCGGCCGATTGTATAGGCTTTCGTGGCTGTTGAAACCTTGGGCGGTGGCTTCGGCGGTGGCTTGGGTTGCAGCCGCCGCGGGGGTATGTACTCATAGTCGGTGCCCTGGAATCCCGCCCGTGCAGCAGCAACGCGATCATCGAATTATCCGCAGCCGGCATTTTCGCCGGATGCAGCGCCGGCATTTCATCATCTTCGACGTCTTGCCCTTCCTCGGCACGCTGCTGGCACTGGTGCTTCTGTTCTACCGCCCGATCGGCGCGATGGAGCTAGGCCTGTTCGTCGGCTTCTGGCTGGTTACCGGCCTCGGCCTCACCGTCGGCTATCACCGGCTCTTCACCCACCGCGCCTTCGCGACCTCCACGGCGATGAGTGCGATCCTGGTCGTGATGGGATCGATGGCCGGCCGCGGCCCCATGCTGTCCTGGGCGGCAATGCATCGCCGGCACCACGAATTGTCCGATCACGACGGCGATCTGCATTCGCCGCGGCTGCATGGCGACGGCGCGTTCGGCCGCCTGCGCGGTTTCCTGCACGCGCATTTGACCTGGATGATCGAACACGATTATCCCAACGTTGCGCACTATGTCCCGGACCTGATGGCGGATCGCAGGCTGGTTGCCGTCAACAGCTACTATTACACTTGGGTCGGTCTCGGCCTGGTGCTGCCGGCCGCGATCGGCGGCCTCGCCACGATGAGCCTGTGGGGCGTGCTGACCGGCTTGCTCTGGGGCGGCGTGGTGCGCATGTTCGTGGTCGAGCAGACCATGTCCGCCATCAACTCCGTGATGCATAGCTTTGGCGCGCAGCCTTTCGTCACCCGCGACGACAACAGCCGCAATCTCGGCGTGATGGCCTGGCTTGCCTGGGGCGAGGGCTGGCACAACAACCACCATGCCTTTCCCTACTCCGCGGCCTTCGGCCTGCGCTGGTTCGAGTTCGATCCGGGCTTCATCTTCATCAGGGCGCTGGAGGCGCTGGGACTGGCCTGGGACGTCAAGGTGCCGAGCGAAGAGAAGATTGCGCGACGCATGCTGCGGCAGCCGGGTGACGCTGCGCCCGACCTCGAAACGGGCTGAGCATCATCCGCCGGCTCACGCCGGCGATGGCGCGGCTATGAACCGATGCTGTTCAACGACTATCCCTTTCTCCTGGTCTTCCTGCCCGCGGCGCTGCTGATCTATCGCCTGGCCGATCCCTATCCGGGCTTGCGCATCGGCGTGCAGGTCGCGCTGTCGCTCTCCTTCTATGCCTGGGGCAGCCCGTCCTTCATCATGCTCCTGGTCGGCTCGATCGCGATCAACTGGCTCGCTTCGGTCGCCTATGGGCGCGTGAAGTGGCCGGCGGTGCTGACGCTGGTGATCGGGCTCGATCTCGCGGTGCTGGCGTTGTTCAAGTACGCCAACTTCCTTCTCGCTAATCTGGGTCTCGTGCTCGGTACGACGCTGCCGGTGCTCGATGTCGGGCTGCCGCTCGGCATCTCCTTCTTCACCTTCCACCACATCATGTATCTGGTCGACCTGAAGCGCGGCAGGGCTCCGCTCTATGCGCTCGACCGCTACGCGCTCTACATCGTCTTCTTCCCGCAGGCGATCGCGGGCCCGCTGGCGCGCTGGTCGGAGGTGATGCATCAGTTCGGCAGGCAGGTCTACGTTCCGGGCTGGCAGCGCCAGTTCTGCATCGCGACCTGCTTCATCGCGATCGGCCTGTTCGAAAAAATCGTGATCGCCGACGGCCTCGCGCATCTGCTCGATCCCATCTACGCGCAGGCAGCGAACGGGCCGTTGCCGAGCGGCGATGCGTGGCTCGCCTTCTGCTTCTCCTTCCAGATCCTGTTCGATTTCTCCGGCTATTCCGACATCGCAATCGGCCTCGGCCTCCTGTTCGGCGTACAGCTGCCGTACAATTTCAACGCGCCGCTGCGCTCGACCAATATCCAGGATTTCTGGCAGCGCTGGCACATCACCCTGATGCTGTTCCTGCGCGACTACGTGTTTTATCCGCTGGTCAACCTGCGTCTTTTGCCGCGGCGCTGGCTGCCCGTGCAGTTTTTCGCCGCCATGATGATTACGATGGCGCTGTGCGGCCTCTGGCACGGCGCGAGCCGGACCTTCGTGTTGTGGGGCGTGCTGCACGGGCTTGCGCTGGTCGCCTGCACGCTGTGGCGTCGCTATGGCCGGAATTTCCCGTCATGGCTCGGCTGGGCGCTTACCGTGCTGTTCGTGCTCGCGACCGGCGTGATTTTTCGCGCGGGGTCGGTGGAGGCGGCATGGCATGTCTTCGCCGGGCTGATTTCGCCGCTGCCGCTCGAGCGCGGAAAGCATTTGTGGCCGCTGATTGTAGCGCCGCTGTTCGCCTTCCTGCTGCCGGCGAGCCAGGACATCGTGGCGGTGCTCACGCGCCGTCCCAATCCGTGGCTCGCGGCTCTGCTCGGTCTTGGGCTATTCGCATTGCTGCTCCATATGGGTGGTCGGAATCTGCATGACTTCGTCTACTTCAAGTTCTGAGACCGATCCCGGCTGGGGCCGGAGCTTGCTCGCGTGTCTGGGCACGCTGATCGGGGCTGCGCTGCTGGTGCTCGCACTCATGGTGGCGGTCGATCCCTATGACAGCGGCAAGCTCGGCCTGCTCGGTATCGACGGCGTCGACAATCGTCTGACCCAGATCACGGCCGCGAGCCGCGCGAGGAATCCGGCTTTCAATGCCGCCATCCTGGGCAACTCGACGGCGCAGATGATCGAGCCGATGGAATTGTCGCATGCAACCGGCCTGCGATTCGTGCAGCTCTACATGACCGGTGCGTTTCCCCGCCAGGAGCTCGCGGTGCTGGACTTCTTCCTTCGAAATCACCAGGAGGTCGGCGCACTGGTGATCGTGACTGACCCCGGCTGGTGCGCGCATGCCCGGGTGAAGGAGGAGGGCGGCGTCCCATTCCCCGGCTGGCTCTATGACAGAAGCGTCGTCACCTACGCTGCACGGCTGATCTCCTGGCAGGCGATCGAGCACGCTTTTCAGCGGATCAGTATCGGGCTTGGCCGGCGACCACGGATGAACCCGGACGGCTTTGTCAGCTATGAGGACATCTGGCCGCCGGGTCAATTCAAGGAAGTCGGCTGGCCGAGGGATCCGGCGCCGTCCTCGTCTGCCGGGATGCGGGCGACATTTCCCGAGATCGCAGCGCTGGCCGATATCGTCAGGACATTGCCGGCCGATGTGCCCGTCGTCATCATCGTGCCGCCGACCTTCGCAACGACGGTGCCCAAGCCCGGTTCGGAAACAGCCTTGGAGCGCAGCGCCTGCGACGCGGCGCTGAAGAAAGTGATCGCCGGCCGACCGCGCAGCAATTTCATCAGCTACCGCGTCGACAACGATCTCACGCGCGACCGCGCCAATTTTGCCGACTTCATCCACTATCGTCCAATCCTCGCGCGCAAGATCGAGCAGGGGATCGCCGTGAGCCTGCGCGATGGGGAAAGCGCGAAAATCGATTTCTGAGCCGGCTCAGCCGAGCTGCTCAAAACCGCCATCGAGCCAGAGCTTGCGTGCCAGCTTGCGCTGGATCTTGCCGCTGGTGGTCTTCGGCAGCGTGCCGGGCCGGATCAGCGCGATGTGGCGCGCGGAGAGTTCGTGGTTGTCGCCGATGGCCTCGCGAATTAGGCCCCTGATCGCTTCAGTGTCGATCGAGTGGCGCGCGGTGCGCTCGACTTCCTGAACGATGACGAGTGCCTCCTCACCGCTCTCATCCTGCACCGAGAACGCCGCGCCGCAGTTTTCGCGCAAAGCTTGGTCGAGGGATTGCACCGTGCGCTCCACGTCCTGCGGATAATGGTTGATGCCGCGGATGATGATGAGGTCCTTGATCCGTCCCGTGACGTACAATTCGCCGGTGGCGTCGACGAAGCCGAGGTCGCCGGTGCGCAGCCACGCTCCATTTTCGCCGGAAATCCGCGCATTGAGCCCCTCGCGCGTCACCTCGTCGTTGCGCCAATAGGCACGGGCAATATTGGCCCCACTCACCCATATCTCGCCGACGCGGTCCGCGGGCAGGCGTGTGTGGCTCTCTGCGTCCACGATGGCGATCCGCTCGCCGGTGAGTGCGCGGCCGCAGCCGACGGCGACCTGCGTATCTTCGGCGTCGGCAGGCGCCTCCGCCGTATGCGCCTGAAGCGCCGTGCGGCTCACGCTGCGGGTGACATGACCGCCGCCGCGGCTTCCGCCGGAAATCAGGAGCGTCGCTTCCGCCATGCCGTAGGCGGGGTACATCGCGCGCGGATCGAAGCCGTGCGGCGCGAATGTCCGGACGAACCGCTCGATGGTCTCCGCATGCACCGGCTCTGCGCCGTTCAGCGCGATCCCCAGCGAGGACAGGTCGATGCCCTCCATCTGGTCGGCGCGATAGCGGCTGACGCAGAGGTCGAAACCGAAATTCGGGCTGCACGCCACTTCGGCGCGATAATGCGAGATCGCGCGCAGCCAGCCGAGCGGCCGCTGCATGAACGCATTCGGTGCCATCAGCACGCAGGTCGCGCCGACATAGAGCGCCTGCAGTGCGTTCAGGATCAGCCCCATGTCGTGATAGAGCGGCACCCAATTGACGTAAGTCGATTGCCGGGTGTTGCCGAGCGCGAGCCGGATCATCTCGAGATTAGCGAGCAGATTGGCGTGGCTCACCATCACGCCTTTGGGCTCGGAGGTAGAGCCGGAGGTGTATTGCAGGAAGGCGATATCGTCCGGCGCCGGCTCGGGTAGTTCGATTGTCTCACCGTCGGCCGCGGCGAGATCGACCTCGATCCAGCGAATGTCCGCTTGCTCGAAGCGTGCCCGCAGATCACCACGGAGCAAGACGGCCGAATTGGTCAGCGCCACCGCCGGCGTGCAATTGGCGAGTATCGCGGCGCTGGCATCGCGCGCGCTGTTTCGCCGCGGCATCATCATCGGCACGGCGATGATGCCGGCCATCAGACAGCCGAAGAACGCCACCATGAACTCGATGCCGGGCGGAAACACCAAGATGGCGCGGTCGCCGGGACGCGCGGTCGCGGTCAGTCGTGACGCGAGCGCGCCCGCGGCATCGTGCAGCTGTCGAAAGGTGAGGGCAGCTTCCTCCGTCCCGCGATCGGAGACGAAGACATAGGCGCAGTCGTCGGCCTGGTCCGCCGCACGCCGGGCCAGCACTGCCACGAGCGAGCGGAAGGTTTCCATGGGTTGCGTCGGCTTCAGCCGCCCTCAGGCGGCGGGGCGGATTGCGCGCTTGTCGGCGAGAAATCGCGACAGCGCCTCAACGGTCGGATGGTCGTAGAAGTCGTCTGTCGATAGTTCGAGGTCGAGCTTCTCCTCGAGTTCCATCATCAGGTAGACCAGCATCGCCGAATCGAGGCCGAGGCGGCTGAACTTCGTGCCGAGGTCGACGCGGTCCCTCGAAATTCGCAGGATATTTGCCAGGGCGTTAACGCAGAAATCCGAAATCTGCTCGCGTGTCATGTCATGTCCCAGAAACAATGGGAACGACAATACGGGCGACCCTCCGGTTGTCAATTTTGCCGGGTCGCCGCTGCGTTGAAGGTTGTGGACTGTTGCTTCCTTGCGTCGGCCGGTGCCCGATCCGCGCACCGGCTGGCGCTATTCCTGCGGTCGACTGCGGCAAGCGCCGGTCGCGGCGGCGGCTTTCTGATTCGCTGGCGCGGCAACGCCGCGTTCAGATAGGTCAATTCTGGTAGTAATAGCCACGCGGTTGGTAAACCTGCCGGGGCTGCGGCTGATAATAGGTACCGTAGCCCTGATTGTAATATTGCTGCGGCTGCTGCTGATAGACCTGTGCGTCATAGAGCGGACGGTTGCCGCGCGGGGCGGGGTAGCGCGCGACGGTGTCGCTGCCGTCGGCCGGATAGATGTAGTTGTCATCCTGCGGCATGTAGCGGCGGGCAGGTGCGGCCTGAGGCGTCAGGTTCACGGGATCGCCTGATGTGGCGTACTGCTCTTCGGCGGGCTGCGGCGCGCGGGCCACGGCCGTGGGGTTGCGGCCACGCGGATTGCGCGCGAGCGCCACCTGCGCCGAACCGGTCAGCGTTACCGTGGTGTTGAGCACGCCCTGCTGCTGCACCAGCGCGTAGAGCGTCGTGGCATTCTGGCGCGACAGCCGCACGCAGCCATGCGAGGCGGGCGTGCCAAGCCGGCCGACCGAGTCGGTGCCGTGGATGGCGTGCCCGACTTTGGTGAAGAAGATCGCGTGCGGCATCGGCGCGTCGTCGAATTCCTTGGAATAGTGATCCTCTTCCATGCGGAAGGTGCGGAACGCGCCGTTCGGCGTCTCCCGCGAGGGGATGCCTGTCGACACCGGCCAGTGGTAGCGCGCGACGCCGTCGACGGCGACGGTCATCTGCTGATTGTCCTTGTCGACCGTGATCTCGACCTTGGCCTGCGCGGTGCCCGCGCTCAAAAGCATCAGGGAGGTGAAAGCAATAAAAAACGAACGCATCTGACTCGTGGCCTCCGGCCTGTTCACACTAGGCGCCGCGGCTCTCCGTCCCCCGGCGTGCATTATGCCTGCAATCCGGCTTTCGTTCCAGCGGCCTGCCCGCCCATCGTTAACGGGACGCCCGGCGTAAGCAAGGCCGCTTTGCGCCGCAAAGCCTGCGGCGGTGCTGACATTTTCGCGAGCGGGAGATGCGTTCACAACGCCGACAATTCGTCTCAATGGCGCAACCATTTGGCTGCATCGGCGTTGACGATGACCTGCCTCGACCGGCGGCTTCCGCGGCCGGTTTCACCTTTGGGAATGAAGATGAACAAAGTTTGCGTCGCCGCCGCTTCACGGCCGGCTGGTCTGCCTTTCCGTCTGCTCTTCGCTGGTGCCGCCATTCTGGCCGCGCTGTCCTGCGTCCCACAGCCTGGCCATGCCCAAGGCATCGTTCGGGGCGCCCAGGAAGGTTCTTATGAAGGCAACCGGATCGCCGGCCCTGTCGGCGGCGTGGTGGGTGGTGCGGTCGGCGCCGGTGTCGGCGGTGCCGTCGGCGCGGTCGAGGGGGTGTTCGGCATTCCCCATCGCGGCCACCGTCGCTGCCGCGGCTATTACGACGGATACAACCGCTTCCACTGCTATCGGTGATGTCGTCGTAGCCCGGATGGAGCGAAGCGCAATTCGGGGCCACTACCGTCTGAAAGCCGCGCCTGTCCCGGATAACGCTTACGCTCCATCCGGGCTGCGCCTCTCGATCAGTTCTTCAACCGATACCCCGTGCGGAAAATCCACCAGATCACCACCAGACAGATCACCAGGAACGCCGTCGTCATGCCGATGCTGACGGCCATGCTGACGTCCGCGATCTCGTAGAAACTCCAGCGGAAGCCGGAGATCAGATAGACGACCGGATTGAGCAGCGCCACCGTGCGCCAGGCGGGCGGCAGCATGTCGATGGAATAGAAGCTGCCGCCGAGGAAGGTCAGCGGCGTCACCACCAACATCGGGATCATCTGCAGCTTTTCGAACCCGTCGGCCCAGATGCCGATGATGAAGCCGAACAGGCTGAACGTCACCGCCGTCAGCACCAGGAAGGCCAGCATCCAGACCGGATGATGGATGTGCAGCGGCACGAACAGGCCGGCCGTGGCGAGGATGATCAGGCCGAGGATGATCGATTTGGTCGCGGCCGCGCCGACATAGCCGAGCACGATCTCGAAATAGGAGATCGGCGCCGACAGGATCTCGTAGATCGTGCCGGTGAATTTCGGGAAGTAGATGCCGAACGAGGCGTTGGCGATGCTCTGCGTCAGCACCGAGAGCATGATCAGGCCCGGCACGATGAAGGTGCCGTAGCTGACGCCCTCGACCTGGCTGATGCGCGAGCCGATCGCGGCGCCGAACACCACGAAATACAGCGAGGTCGAGACCACCGGCGAGACGATGCTTTGCAGCAGCGTGCGCCAGGTGCGCGCCATTTCGAACAGGTAGATGGCGCGGACAGCCCGGTAGTTCATGACGCCCTCACGAGATCGACGAAGATGTCCTCGAGCGACGATTGCGTCGTGTCGAGATCGTTGAAACGGATGCCGGCGGTGCGGAGGTCGCCGAGCAGGCTGGTGATGCCGGTGCGCTCGCCCTTGGTGTCGTAGTCGTAGACCAGCGTGGCGCCGCCGTCGCATAGGTCGAGCTCGTAATGCCCGAGGCTCTCCGGCAGGGCATCGAGCTTGCCTTGCAGATGCAGCGTCAGCCGCTTCTTGCCGAGCTTCTGCATCAATGTGGCCTTGTCCTCGACCAGCACGATCTCGCCCTTGTTGATGACGCCGATGCGGTCGGCCATCTCCTCGGCTTCCTCGATGTAATGCGTGGTCAGGATGATGGTGACGCCGGATTGCTGGAGCGTGCGCACCACCTCCCACATGCCCTTGCGCAGCTCGACGTCGACGCCGGCGGTCGGCTCGTCCAGGAACAAGATCTGCGGCTCGTGCGACAGCGCTTTCGCGATCATCACGCGACGCTTCATGCCGCCGGAGAGCGTGATGATCTTGCTGTCCTTCTTGTCCCACAGCGAGAGGTCCTTCAGCACCTTCTCGATATGATCGGGGTTCTTCGGCTTGCCGAACAGCCCGCGGGAGAAGCTCACGGTCGCCCACACGCTCTCGAAGGCATCGGTGTGCAATTCCTGCGGCACCAGCCCAATCAGCGAGCGCGCCTTGCGATAGGAGGTCTGGATGTTCTCGCCGCCGACGAGGACCATGCCTTCGCTCGGATTGGCGATGCCGCAGATGATCGAGATCAGCGTGGTCTTGCCGGCGCCGTTGGGGCCGAGCAACGCGAAGATTTCGCCGCGCTTGATGTCGAGATTGACGTTCTTGAGCGCCTTGAAGCCGGACCCATAGGTCTTCGACAAATTGGCGACGGAAATGATGGAGGACATGATGGCCGCAAGTCTGAGGGGCTAAGGCTGGGGAGGGAGGCTGGAACCTGCCGGGAGGGGCGGGTCAGCGGAGCCCTGAGATAGGAAGGCCCTTGCGCGGCTGCAATTAGCCGGAGAAAAATGGCCCCAAAACAGGCCCTTCCGTGGCAGGTTTCGGGTAAGTGTTGCGCGATGGTCACGGCTTGCTGCTAAGATCGTCGTTCACGCGGCTCTTTGTTGCGTCTGCGAGCGGGCCAGGGCTACGATTCCCGCGAAGCATATTCCCAGGGAAAAGATCGATGAGTCTTAACGGCCGTCATACCGCCGGCGTGAGCCAGTTGTCCGCCTTCCGCGCGTGGGCGATGGGCCTGCTCCTGCTGTCAGCTGTTGCCATCAGCCCGACCACCGCCAAGGCGGCGCCGAGCCAGGCTGCGGTCGCGACCACGCATGTCTACCTGCTCCGCGGCGTGCTCAACATCTTCTCGCTCGGGCTCGACACGATCGGCGCCCGCCTTCAGGCGCAGGGCATCCCGGTAACCGTCGCGAATTTCGTGTCGTGGTCGTCGCTCGCCGATGAGGCCGCGACCGCCTATAAGGCCGGCCGGCTCAAGACCATCGTGCTGGTCGGACACTCCTCCGGCGCGACCGCACTGCCGGACATGATCGCCAAGCTCAACCAGCTCGGCGTGCCCGTGAAGCTCGCGGTTGGCCTCGACTCCGTGTTCAAGACCAAACTCTCCACCGGCGCCGAACGCTACATCAACATCTATATCGGTGATGGTCCCGGCGAGCCGGTGCGGGCCGCGGCCGGCCTGCGCGGCAAGCTCGACAATGTCGACGTCCGGGGATCCGGCGTCGGCCACATCTCGATCGACAAGAACGAGGCGATACAGCGCCGCGTGATTGCCGAGATCGACGCCGCAATCATGCGCTCGCGCGCACCTGCTCCAGTTGCCGAACCCGGCGCGCCCAGGCCGGCGCGGTCGGCGGCGGCAACGGCTCCCCGGAATTAAGCCCTTCGCGGCAAGCCGCTGAATTGACAATGCCGCCGTCACGCCGACGGCGGCATTGTCGTATCTGCACAAGCCAGACGTCTGCACAAGACAACGCTTGAGCACCTGCCGGTCGAAGGAAGGGAACTCGGCACCCGATCTGGTGTTGTCACACCATGACAAGGAAACGAAACGTCGGCCCCATGGCGGTTCAGCCCGAGCGGGCATGGGCCGGTCGCCCTGTTTCCGAAAATGTCCTTGAGAAAGAGCCGCAGCCTCAATCGCGCCAGTTGAGCGCGACGCGCGCCGGCCTGTTGAGACAGCACGCGCTCCGAACGCAGCGGGCGTTGCTGGCCGGCAACCGCGACGGTCGCAAGAGTTAAAAGTTCCTCGAATTGACAGGCCGGTGTTCCGGTGTGCCGTCTGTCTGGGGCCAGTCCACGTGAAATTTTTTCAGTGCCCGTCATGCCGCCATCCTGTCTCGTTCGAGCACGTCGCGTGCGCGAATTGCAGCACCGAGCTGGCGTTCGATTCCTCGCGCATCGAGATGACGAAACTTGCATCCCATCAAGCTTGCCGCAACCGCGAGATCATCGGCTGCAACTGGTGTGTCGAGGGCGCGGACTGGTATTGCGGTTCGTGCCGCCTCACGCGCACGATTCCAAATCTCGGCAGCACCAGAAACATCATGCTCTGGCGCCGCATGGAGGAAGCCAAGCGCCGTCTTCTCTATGATCTCGGCCGCCTCAGGCTTCCGCTCGCATCGCGCACAGGCGAAGCATTGGCTTTCGACATTCTCTCGGACGAGGTCAGTCCGATCCTGACGGGGCATCTCTCGGGCCTGATCACGCTCAGTCTTGCGGAGGCCGACGATGTCGAGCGAGAATCTCGCCGCGTGGCATTCCGGGAGCCGTACCGCACGCTGCTTGGGCATTTCCGGCACGAGATCGGTCACTTCTATTGGGACCTGCTCGTTGACGGCACGACATTCCGGGCCCCGTTCAAGCTGATCTTCGGTGACCAGGCGCAGGACTATCAGGCTGCGATCAACTCCTATTACAGCCGCGCCGATCGTTCATACGACCGAAGCGGCTTTATCAGCGAGTACGCCACGTCCCATCCCTGGGAGGATTGGGCGGAAACGTTCGCGCATTTCCTGCATATCGTGTCGACGCTCGACTCGCTGGCAGGTTTGCCGTTGGCGCTGGACGAGCGCGCCCGCCAGACTCTGACGGATCCCTATCTCGAGAGCGACTTCGAGGCACTCCTGGCCCTGTGGATGCCGCTTGCCCGCAGCATCAACGAACTCAACCGCTCGCTTGGGATGAGCGAGGCATATCCCTTCGACATATCGCCGGCGGTCAAGGGCAAGCTGCATCTCGTCCACATGGCGATCAGCGCATTCCGCGATCAGCAGAGCTTGGCGGCGTAAACGTCGCGGAGGACAGCCCCCGTTACGTCAGGAAGGTACGAATGCTGTCCGCGATCTCCTTCGCGTGCGTCTCCAGCGCAAAATGACCGGTGTCAAAGAACTGCACCACGGCGTTCGGATTGTCGCGTTTGAACGCTTCGGCGCCGGGCGGAATGAAGAACGGATCGTTCTTGCCCCAGACCGCCAGGAACGGCGGCTTGTGCTTGCGGAAATAGTCCTGGAAAGCGGGGTAGAGCGCGACGTTGCTCTTGTAGTCGCCCATGAGATCGAGCTGCACGTCATCCGCGCCCGGGCGCGCAAGGTAGAAATTGTCGAGATTCTGTCCGTCCGGTGACACGGTCGTCGGATCGGGGACGCCATGCGTGTACTGCCAGCGCGTCGCTTCCGGTGTGAGGAAGGCGCGCAGCGCATTGCGATTCGCGGGCGACGGATCCTGCCAATAGGCCTTGATCGGTGTCCAGCCGTCGCTGAGGCCATCCTCATAGGCGTTGCCGTTCTGCGAGATGATCGCCGTGATCCGCTCGGGGTGACTGAGCGCAAGCCGGAACCCAGTCGGCGCGCCGTAGTCGAAGACGTAGACCGCGAACCGGTCGAAGCCGATCACTTCGGTGAAGCGTTCGATCACGCGTGCGACATTGTCGAACGTGTAGCGGAAGCTTTCGCGCGAAGGCATGTCGGATTGGCCAAAGCCGGGAAGGTCGGGCGCGACGATATGAAACCTGTCGGCAAGCAGCGGGATGAGGTCGCGAAACATGTGGCCTGCGCTGGGGAAGCCATGCAGCAGCAGGAGTTTTGGCGCTCCGACAAGACCTGCCTCGCGATAGGCCACCTTGAAACCGTCGACATCCGCGCTGCGGTACGTGATTGAGGCCATGACATTCTCCATTTGAAGTAACCGTATAAGAGCTATTTAAGAGGTTACTATCAGGCCCGTAACTTGTCAATGCCGTTTTAACTGGTTATCTATGCTCATGTTCTCCCGACCGGCCAAGGACCGCTCATGGACCGCCCGCCTGCCATGTTCATCGCCGACTCGCTCGGCCTCGACTTCCTGAACTCGGTGGCGACACCGGTCGATACGCCGGTGGACTGGATCGACGATGGTTATGGCCTGATCGACTGGCTGGCGCAGGCGAAGCTGGTGCCGCCGGATGATCTGCACGCGCTGACGGCCCGCGCCACGCCGGACGAACTGGACAAGGTCGCGGATCAAGCGCGCGCCTTGCGCGAATGGTTCAGGGGATTCGTGCGTAAGCATGCGGGCCGGCCGCTCACGACGGATGCATTGCGCGAGCTCGGTCCATTGAACAGCCTGCTGGAGCGCGACGAAGCGTTCAGCCGGATCGAGCCAGGGCATGACGATGGCGACGCTCTCGCATTGCGAATGAAGCGGCGCTGGCGATCACCGGAAGCGCTATTGCTGCCGGTTGGCGAAGCCATGGCGAAGTTCGTCTGCGAGGAGGACTTTTCCAACGTCAAGGCGTGCGAGGGTCACAACTGCACCATGCTGTTCGCCGACCACACGCGCAGGCGCGCGCGGCGATGGTGCATCATGGCTGTCTGCGGCAACCGCGCGAAACAGGCCGCCCACCGCAGCAGGCTCAAGAGCATCCAGTGATTGGGCATCGAGATGCTCAAATCAGCGGCGATCGAGCCCTGGTTCCGTGCCCCAAATTCCACCCAATCGGCCGTCACTAAGCGCCTTTGGGGGAGGCTGCAGCCTCCCGGAGTGGGACTGCTGGACTGATGATCGATTTGAGGCGACTCCTCGCGCTGGCAGCCGTTGCACTGCTCGCCTTGAACACCGGGACGGCCGTTGCCTCACCTGCCAAGACGAAGCCCGCCGCGGCCGCACCCGCCGCGCCGCCCCCCCCACCGTTCGAGCCATTGCCGCCGCCGAAAATCTACCTGTTCCGTGGCGCCATGGGGCCGTTCTTCTCCACCGGCATGGACCGGCTCGAAGAGAAGCTGACGAAGGCCGGCTTTTCGGCCAACGTCTATGAATTCACCATCTGCCGATGGATCGGCGAACGTGCGATCTCCAGCTACAAGGAAACGCCGGCGCCGATCGTGCTGATCGGGCATTCGATGGGCGGGCTTTGCTCGATCGTCATCTCGGAGATGGCGGCCAAGGAGAACGTCCCGATCAGCCTCGTCATCACCATCGATCCCGCGCATGCGACCGGCGACGTGCCGCTCAATGTCGAGCGCTTCATCAACATCTACCTCTCCGACAGCGTGCTTGGCGGCGGCAACGTGGTCGCGGTGCCGGGCTATCGCGGTCACTATGCGAGCTATGACCTGAAGGAGAACGCGCGGGTCAGCCACATCAACATCGAGAAGTCCGACGACATCCACCGTCAGATCGTCGACATGGTCACGCAGTTGCCGCGCATTCCGCCCCAGACGCAGGTGGATGCCGTGCCCCTGCGTTATCTCGTGCCGGCGAACACGCTGGTCGAATTGTGGGACAGTGGCGTGCGGCTACCGGTGCGCCGCGGCGACACCATGGAGAGTATCGCGGCGGCCAATCGCGTGCCGTTGTGGTCGCTCGCGCAGAGCAACTCGTTGCCGGAGAACGCAACACTTACCCCCGGCCAGTCCATCATCGTCCCGCGCCACCTGACGCCGCCGGACCCGACAGCCGCCATGGCGACCCCACCGCCCGGACGGCGGTAAGCGTCCGCAATGGAGGTGGCCGGGATGGGCTTGGCTGATGCCAGGCACCATCCCACGCGGCCCCTGTCATTCACGCATCTTGTGCCGCGGCAGCGATCTTGATGCGGGTGTCGCCAGGGAGGAGCGCGCCGTGGCGGAAGCCCGGCCCGCCGGGCGATAGGGCGCGGCGAGAAGCATCAGAAACAATGCCCTTTCAGCCGCATATTTGGCGGCGGGTCGGCCGTTTTCGAAGCCGTGCATGACCAGGCGTCCTTCCGTCGTGCAGACACGCCAGCGCCATGTCCTTCGACCGCATTTCTTCAGGAACACTTCGAACGTCGGGAGGTGTTCGGGCATGTCGATTACCCGTGGCTGTTTGCCGCCAGGCGCGTCGTTGCGTTCCCAATCGCCCGGTTCGGAGCCTGAAAGGTGAGCGGAAAGGTAGAGACGGCGAGCTTCTCGATCGCCGAACGTTCCTCGGACACACGTCTCTCGATGAACCGCCGTTCGAACTCGGTCAGCTCGGTCTTGAGCAACCGCTGATAGCGGCTGATGTTGCTGCGGTGGCCGCGCAACAAGGCCAGCTCTTCATCAAGCATCATCGCAATCCCCGTTGAACTGTCGTGGCCTTAGGCTGCGAGGCCGGTTCGCTCGACGGATCGCGTGCGGACCGGCTTGCCACCCGGAGGTCCCTTCGGATGGTGGTCGAGGCTCGCGAGCGCTTCCAGAATTTCGTCGATGGTGACGGCCTTGTCCGAACCGGGCAGCTCACGCAATGTCGGACTCGAGGCGACGCTGGCTGCGTCCGAAGCCCAGGACGCGAGGATCGCACGCTTCTCGCCGATCGACAGAGTTGGATCGGCTATGACGTCGCGGGGATGATCATAGACAGAGCCAGGGTGCAGTATCGCATTCAGATCGATGATGTTGTCGGCATGATCGAGCATGAGAGGTCCTCCTCCTTTCTCTAAACCTCTGACTTGCATTCGGTACGCGGTCGAAGGCCATGGTCGATCCCGCCCGACGTTCGGACGGGATCACGCAGGTCTCCGACAGACCGAATTCAGGCGGCTTTGCCCTCGAGTTGATGCACGTTGCCGGACGGCGCGGCATTGATGGCAATTCGCCGCGGCTTCATGGCTTCAGGGATTTCCCGGACCAGTTCGATCTTGAGCAGGCCGTTCTCGAACGAGGCGCTGTGCACCTGAACATAATCGGCCAGGTTAAACTGCCGCTTGAACGGCCGCGCGGAAATGCCCCGGTAGAGATATTCGCGTTCGGTCCTGTCCGGCTTGTTTCCCTCGACGGTCACCGCGTTCTGCTCGGCCGTCACCGAGACCTCGTTGGGTGCAAAGCCCGCAATCGCAAGCGAAATCTGGTAACGATCCTCGCCGACGCGTTCGATGTTGTAGGGAGGATAGTTGTCCTCGCCGGCACGCTGTGCCGTTTCAACGAGGTCGAAAAGGCGGTCGAAGCCAACGGTCGAACGCCACAAGGGAGAGAAGTCGTAAGTGCGCATAGCCAGATCCTCCAAGGAGCAAAATGGATACGAACGACACCGGACACGACCGGTGCCCGTCTCAGCTTCCCGACCCTACAGGCGTCGGGAACGCCACCTCTCGGCGGCAGCGGAAAAATAAAAAAAGCCCGTTTTGGTTTCAAGAGGGGGTCCAAAATTTTTTGGAAATCCCCGGCGCCTCCCGCCCCAACCCTCTCCCCGGTAGAACGGGGGAGGCAGGAGACGCACCTCGGACTACACGTTCGATCCGTGGATCGCCTCGATCACGGCATCCGTCACGTCCTTCGTCGTCGCCTTGCCGCCGACGTCAGGCGTGAGCACGCCGGCTGCACATACTTTCTCCACCGCCGCCATCAGCCGCGCCGCCGCGTCCTTCTCGCCCAGATGCTCCAGCATCTGCGCGCCGGTCCAGAACGTCGCGACCGGGTTGGCGATGCCCTTGCCGGTGATGTCGAACGCCGAGCCGTGGATCGGCTCGAACATCGAGGGGAAGCGGCGCTGCGGATCGATGTTGCCGGTCGGCGCCACACCGAGGCTGCCCGCCAGCGCGCCCGCGAGGTCGGAGAGGATGTCGGCGTGCAAATTGGTCGCGACGATGGTATCGAGGCTCTTTGGATGCAGCGTCATGCGCACCGTCATGGCGTCAACCAGCATCTTGTCCCAGGTCACATCAGGGAATTCTCCCGCGACCTCGGCGGCGATCTCGTCCCACATCACCATGCCATGACGCTGGGCGTTCGACTTCGTCACCACGGTCAGGAACTTGCGCGGACGCGATCGCGCGAGCTCGAACGCATAGCGCATGATCCGCGTCACGCCGACGCGGGTGAACACCGCGACCTCGGTGCCGACCTCTTCCGGGAGACCCCTGTGGGCGCGACCGCCCATGCCGGCATATTCGCCCTCCGAATTCTCGCGCACGATCACCCAGTCGAGGTCGCCGACGCCGACATTGCGCAGCGGCGAGGCGACGCCCGGCAAGATCTTGGTCGGCCGCACATTGGCATATTGGTCAAAGCCCTGGCAGATCGGCAGGCGCAGGCCCCACAGCGTGATGTGGTCGGGCACGTCGGGCGCACCGACCGCGCCGAAATAGATCGCGTCGAACTTCTTGAGCTCCGCGAGGCCGTCGGCCGGCATCATCACGCCGTGCTTCTTGTAATAGTCCGAACCCCAGTCGAACGTCTTGATGTTGAAAGCGAGGTCGCCGCTGCGTTTTGCCAGCGCCTCCAGCACGCGGACGCCGGCGGAGATGACCTCGGGGCCGATGCCGTCCGCGGGGATCGCTGCAATCGAGTGGGTACGCATGAGGATGCTCCGTCCAGATGTCGGTGAGATTGCGTGACGCCAAGGAACCTAGGCAGGGAGGGGCAGGAACTCAATCGGCGCTGGTTTATACAAAAAAATGATATAATCCCGTCCCAGGATCAGAGGACCGGTGGATGGATTTGCATCAGTTGCGATGCTTCGTGGCGGCGGCCGAGCAGTTGCATTTCGGCCGTGCGGCGCAGCATCTCCAGATGCTGCCCTCCGCACTCGGCCGCCAGATCAAGCTGCTGGAGCAGGATCTGGGTACGCGGCTGTTCGCGCGGACGACGCGTGCGGTTTCGCTGACGGAAGATGGCGCGACGCTGCTGCGCGATGCCCGTGCCATCCTCGCCCGCGTCGAGGCGGTCGAGAGCAATCTGCGCAATCGCGCGCGCCCGGGCGCTGCTCGAAAACTCCGGGTCGGCGCCGTCGACAGTGCTGCGGCCGGACTGTTGCCGGCGTTGCTGCGCGATTTTCGCGCAAAGCATCCTGATATCGCGGTGCAGCTTCTGGAGGAGAAGACCGTCCGGCTCTTGCCGAAGATTTTGACCGGCGCACTCGATCTTGCCTTCGTGCGTCCGCCGGCTCAGCGGGACAAGCGGCTTGAATTCCGCGATCTGCTGCAGGAGACAGCCATCGTGGCCTTCCCGCAGCGCCACGCGCTGGCCAGACGCAAGTCGATCACGCTGGCGGAGATCGCCGAGGAGGCGATGCTGGTGCCGGATCGTCGCTCGCGGCCGCACAGCCACGACCTCACGATAAGACTGTTCGAGCAGGCAGGCCTCACGCCGCGTATTGTGCAGGTCGCCGACGAGAAGCAGACGATCATCAATCTCGTCGCAACCAGGCTCGGGGTCGCGATCGTGCCGCGCTGGTCCACGCGGATGGCGGTCACAGGCGTACGCTTCGTGCCGTTGCGGCCAAAGCAGATCGGGCCCGTCGGCCGGCTGCCGCTCGCTGCCGCATGGCTGCGCGGCTCGCGTGATCCGGCCCGCGACGCAATGCTGTCCGTGCTCGAGACGCGTCTGCGCAGCTATGCGCGCGACGCCTGAGGCGCTATGACATCGGCTGGGCGAGAGGGGTGATGCGATGATTGAACGGCGAGCTTCGAATGAATTGCGGGTTGCCATCGCGGGGCTCGGCTCGATCGGCACCAAGATCGCGACCGCGCTCGATCAGGGCATCGAGGGACTGACGCTCTCCGCCGTGGCGGTGCGCGATCCCGCAAAGCATCGGAAATTGCTCGGCAGCCTGCGTCGTCCGCCATCCGTATTGCCGCTCGACCAGCTCGGCGACGCCGCCGACATCGTCGTCGAATGCGCGCCGAGCAGCCAACTGCGTGCGATCGTCGAGCCCGCTGTGAAACGCGGCAAGGCCGCGGTCGTCGTCAGCGTCGGTGGGCTGCTCGATAATTTCGATCTTGTCGATCTCGCCCGCGCCAATGGCGGCCGCATCCTGGTGCCGACCGGCGCGCTGATCGGGCTCGACGCCGTCAACGCGGCTGCGATCGGCACCATCCGTTCGGTGAAGATGGTCACACGCAAGCCGATCGACGGCTTGAAGGGCGCGCCGTTCATCGTCCAGAACAACATCGATATCGACCATCTGCGCGAGCCGCTGAAGCTGTTCGAAGGTACGGCGCGCGAGGCTGCGAAAGGCTTTCCGGCCAATCTCAACGTTGCGGTCGCGCTGTCGCTCGCGGGCGTCGGGCCGGATCGCACCCAGGTGCAAATCTGGGCCGATCCGACCGTGACGCGCAATGTTCACCGCATCGAGGTCGAGGCGGATTCGGCGCGCTTCTCGATGTCAATCGAGAACATCCCCTCCGAAAATCCCAAGACCGGGTTGATCACGGCGCTGTCGGTGATCGCGCTGCTCCGCAAGCAGCGCGCCACGCTCTGCGTCGGGACGTAAGTTTCAGACCGTGACGAGTTGAGGTCGAGTCAGGTTCGACCAACAGCATCGCTCTCTCCGTTCCCTCCCCCCATGGGGGGGGGGGGCAGGGGGGGGGGGGCCGCGGGGGGGGGGGTTGGGGGGGGGCCGCCCACTGCAAAGGCGCGGGCCGGCACCGCGGACGGGGGGGCCCCGCACCCGAACCCCCCCC
>NZ_JBVVPL010000016.1:129387-136951 GCF_055807615.1 Bradyrhizobium sp. MV1.5
GGGGGGGGGGGGGGGGGGCCCCCCGGGGGGGGGCCCCCCCCCCCCCGGCGGGGGGGGGGGGGGGCCGGGGGGGGGGCGCCACACGGGGATTCTTTCGTCGCACACCGACCAGTGCATCGGCAGGAACGAGCACCTCTTCCTGGGCTACCCCTCTCCCTAGCCCTCCCCCACAAGGGGGGCGGGAACGCACCTCCGTCGCGGTTACGCGCCCGTCACGCGCCAGATCACGTTGCCGACGTCGTCGGCCATCAGCAGCGATTTCTTGTCGGGACCGATCACGACGCCGACCGGGCGGCCGTAGGATTCCTTCTCGTCGGGCGCGAGGAAGCCGGACAGGATGTCGCGTGCGGGACCCGAAGGCTTGCCGTTCTCGAACGGGATGAACACCAGTTTGTAGCCGGACAGCGTGCTGCGATTCCACGAGCCGTGCTGGCCGATCGCCATGCCGTCCGGGAAGCCGGGCAGCGTGCCCGCCGGCATCCAGCACAGGCCGAGCGAGGCGGTGTGGCCGCCGAGTGCGTAGTCGGGCGTGAGCGCCTTGGCGACCATCGCCGGATCCTGCGGCACGCGGTCGTCCACCGTCTTGCCCCAGTAGCAATAGGGCCAGCCGTAGAAGCCGCCGTCGCGTACCGAGGTCAGATAGTCCGGCGGCGTTTCGTCGCCGAGGCCGTCGCGCTCGTTGACGACGGTCCAGAGCACACCGGTCGTCGGCTCCCAGGCGAGACCAACCGGGTTGCGCAGGCCGGCGCCGAAGATGCGGTGCGTGCCGGCGACAAGGTCGAGCTCGTAGACCGCGGCGCGGCCTTCCTCGACCTCCATACCCATCTCGGCGATGTTGCTGAGCGAGCCGACGCCGGCATAGAGCTTCTTGCCGTCGGGACTTGCGAGCAGGCTGCGGGTCCAGTGGCCGCTCGGCTTGAAAGTGGTAAGGCGCTTGCCCGGCGCGGTGATGCGATCGGCATTCGCCACGTACGGGAAGGCCATCACGCCGTCGGTGTTGCCGACATAGAAGGTGTCGCCGACCAGCGCCATACCGAACGGCTGGCTGAGATTTTCCATGAACGCGCCGCGATACTCCGCGACGCCGTCGCCGTCCTTGTCGCGCAGCAGCGTGATGCGGTTGGCGCTGACGCCGAGCGCGGCGGCGCGCCGCATCGTTGCCTGCATCGCGTAGTGAAACACGGACCGCGGCGCCCCCGCGATCTGCGTCGCCTCCGCGATCAGCACGTCGCCATTGGGCAGCACCTCGATCCAGCGCGGATGGTCGAGGCCGGTCGCGAAGGCGTTGACCTTGAGCCCGGGTGCGACCGTCGGCTTCTGTCCTTCGCTCCAGCCCCGCGCCGTCGGCATCTTCAGTGTCGGGATGGCACCTTGCGGCTTGGCTTCGGGAATGGCGGGCGACTGACCCCAGGCCGGCGCAGGCACGGTGCCCGACAGCTTTCGCCATTGCAGCGCAATGCCGCCGAGAAGCGCAACGAACTGCGCAAAGATGCTGGAAAAAGTCATGAGAGGCCCCTGTTTGCGCGCGCATCCAACGGGCTGGCGGGGCAGACGTCAACCTGTGCGACGGGCCGCGGGGCTCTATTCCCGTGGAATGGCAGCCGTTCGAATTTGCATGGGACCAATCCCGACAGGCTGGGTCCGGAGATCAGCGGCCGATCTGCCGCTCCGCCCGGCGTGCCGCGCGAAAATCATCCAGATGATGGATGTTCGGCGCGAGCGCGGCCTCCCTGGACAGCAGATGATAGACACGCGCCACCTTGCGCTGCTTCTGCTTCGGCCGCCCGGGCGGCAGCGCCCGGGCCTTGCGGACGGCGGCGATCGCGTGCTCGCGAAAATAATCGTAGGCGTCGGACATGGCTCGATGCTCTGCGGTGTGTGGCAGGTATCGAGGGGCTAACGGGCTGGAGCACGGGCGGTTCCTCGGCCGGAATGTTCCGAGGGCGCTAATCCATCGCCGTCATCCTGAGGTGCGAGCCATGGGGCGCGAAGCGACGCATGGGGAGCCTCGAAGGATGAGCGGCCCGGCTGCATCCCGGCCGTGCATCCTTCGAGGCTCGGCTCGCGATGCATTCGCATCGCAAACCTCGCACCTCCAGCGACAATGGCTTCGCCATTGCGCGGGGATGACGGAACTAGCAGCGGCATCGTTGCTGGCGATGTAGAGGCAACAGCGAAGCGCTTACGCTCTCACCGTGGCGACAGGAACGGGATGATCATCGGCACGCGGCGGCAATAGGCGCCGTAGGCGTCTTCGCCCAGCTCCTTGGACAGGAACACCTCTTCCATCCGGCCCTTCTGCCACATGCCGAGCGAGATCAGGATCGCGCCGAGGATCGCGGTGACCGTGCCGACCGCGATGCCGGTCACCAGCATGCCGAGGATCAGGCCGGTGTAGATCGGATGGCGTACGATGCCGTACGGGCCGGTGTCGATGACGCGGTGGTCTTGCTTGTGGGTGATGGTGTTGGACCAGAACTGTCCGAGATGCAGCCGTCCCCACCAGGTGAAGGAGATGCCGGCCAGCACGATCAGCGCCACGACGTAGACAGCGGTATTGCTGAACACCCAGAGCGGCTTCTCGCCGAGCACTTCAGCGGTCCAGGGCGTGAACAGGATGCCGCCGACCAGGATCGGGATGCGATAGCGGCCGGACTCCAGCGTCATCACCTGCTTCTGGGTGCGGCCCTGCCAGAACGAGGCGCCGACCCAGCTTGCGAGCCAGGCGAGCCAGATCAGGGCGAGCAGTTGCGTCGGCCAGGTCGTGGTCCAACCACCCCAGGCGACAGAGAGAAGCTTGCTGAAATCGAAGGACATGCGGAAAGGTTCTTTGGGTTGGGCGGCAGCTCAGCTGGCGCGCGAGGAGAGCGCGTGATGCTCGATAGCGCCGGAGGCAAGCGCGCCGCCGCGGACGAGAAGATGGGTGATGGTTTCGCGCAGGACCGGCTCGATCGGGCGCGGCGCGTAGCCGAGTTCGGTGCGCGCCTTGCCGATCGAGAGGTCGCTCGCGGCGAGCGCGATACGCACGCCCTCGGCGGTGCCGTTGGGCGGCCTGCGCGTGATGCGGTCGGAGAGATATTCGAGCATGATGCCCGACAGCTCGGCCATCTTGCCGGGAACGACGACCGGGAATTGCCGGCGGCCGCTCATCGCGGACATCATCCGCAGAATCTGGCCGAGCCTGACGCAGTCGCCGCCGAGGATGTAGCGCTGGCCGTTACGCCCGCGTTCCATGGTCAGCACGAGGCCCATGGCAACGTCGCGGACGTCGACGAGATTGACCGGGAAGTCGAGATGCGGCTGCACTTTCTTCTGCAGGAAGTACCACAGCATCGCGGTCGGCGGCGTCAGATTATGGTCGGCGGCACCGATCGGCATGGTCGGGGTGCCGATCACCAGCGGGAAGCCTGCGGCTGCGGCCTTCGCGGCGCAATGCTCCGCCAGCGATTTCGACCGCGTGTAGGCGCCCGGCATCGCATCGGCCGGCTGCAGCGCCTCTTCGGCGGGAACACCGTTGAGGTCGGAATAGGGGAACAGGATCGATTCCGTCGAGCAGTGCAGGAAGCGCGAGACCCCGCGCTTCATCGCGGCCGCGAGCACGATCTCGGTGCCGCGGCAATTGACGTCGTGAAAGGCCTGCTTGTCGGCGACCCACATCCCGGGCAGGCCGGCGAGGTGATAGACTTGATCGACGCCCGCAATCGCGGCATCGACCGCGGCGCCGTCCAGCACCGAGCCTTGGGCATATTCAACGTCGGCATACGGCGTGGCCGGCGCACGGACGTCGAGAACTCGCACCCGCTGCCCACGGGCGCGGAGCGCTTCGACGAGATGATGTCCGATGAAGCCGCTGCCACCGGTAACCAGTACGAGAGCCATGCAGAAGGTTTGCTGTTTCGCGTCTAGAACTATCGGGTTGAAAGGGAATTGGTCGGAAGAGGCGCCAGAATCGCGGCAAGGTCGCGACGGAAGCCCAATGCAATGAATAATTTTGCCATGACAAACATCGGTCCAAGCAGAAAATGGGTGGGGTGGTCGACCATCGACGGCTGCCGCTCCTCGAAAACCTTGTGGCCAACGATCTGCGCGGTGACGCCAAGTCCGATCAGCACCGCAAAAATCGACCACATCATGACGATCGAGACCTGATTGCCGATCGCGGTTGCGACCGAAAGCAGCACGATCATCGCGGCGAGGATGGCGAGTCCGATCCCGGCGTCCAGCATCAGCCAGTAGACCAGCACCGGCAGGGCAAGAATCACGGCGAGGCTCACCTCGATCCCGAACAGCGGGAAATGCACCAGCGTCAGCGGCAGCACGGCGCCGGTGAAGAGCAGGAGGATGCCGACCACGTGCATCGCGCAGTTCCAGGGATCGCGATGATATTCGACGTAGTCGGCCAGTTGGCGTTGAAAATAACTGGCCATCTCGGTCTCGTGCAGCATGGGGTCGGGAAGGACGAAAAAAGCCTATAGCACCTGATAGGGCGGTGCACAAACCGGCGCGATTGTCGCGCGAAACCGCGCTGTCGCGCTGTGAGACAGGTCACAAAACGATCGGGACTTCAAAGGGTTCCGTCAGGCGCCGCGGCGCGTGTGCTCAGCGCTTCTTGGCGGGCTTTTTCGCCGCAGGCGCAGGTGTCGCAGCCGGATGCGCAGGCGCTTCCTCCGGTACCTTGGCGTAGGTTGCGATTTGCAGCTGGCCGTTGACGGCCGACGTCGGCCTAGCCCGGTCGAGAAACTGCTCCTCGCCGAGGCCGATCGGATGCAGCCGCTTGGTCGAGATCTTGAACGTGTTCACCAGCACGTCGCGAATCGCGTCCGCCCGGCGCTGGCTCAGGATCGCGTTGGCCTCGCGCGTCTTCGCGTTGGATTCGACATGGCCGACGATCAGGAACGTGTAGGGCAGCAGCGAGGCATGGACCAGCGCATCGGCGAGGCGCCCGACGGTCTGGTAGGACGCCGGCTGGATGATCGGCGTGTCGGCGTCGAACTGGATCTGCGCGGTGAAGGTCGGCAGATTGACCAGATCAGGCGCGATCAGCGGCCGGTTCACCGGACCCGGATCGTTCTTGATCCTGGCCTTGGCCCGCTCCATCACCTGCAGCTTCAGCGCGGGGATATCGATCTCGGCGGATTGTTCGAAATGGTTGAGCTTGCCGACGATGTCGTCGCGGGTCGGCGGCGCCGTCTGCGCTTCGGCTGTGCCCGCGAGCAAAGCGAGGCCGAGCGCGATGCATAGTCCGGCGGTGGAAAGCCTGTTCGCTGGCATCACCGATACCCCGCGTCGTCGACGGCCTTCAGGCAGTTGTTGCTGATGCCCTTGGGCGTCGAGACCAGGCAGGGGACCGCCTTGCTGGTCTCCTTGGTCGAGCCGCCGCAGACCTTGACGATCTCGCGCTGGCAGGCGTTCGCCACCGTGACGCGGGCGGCGACGCGCTTCTGGATCGCGTCGAACGCGCCGAGATAGTCGCTCTGGCACTGCTGGGAGAGCACGTCGCGGTTGCGCGACAGGCACTCCTTCAGGCGGGTCGAATCCGGGTTGACGCCGCGGCAATTGGCGACGATTTCCGCACCGCAGCTTTTCGCCAGCATCCCGATCGAATCGCCAAAGCTCATGGTCTCCGCCGCCGCAAGCGACGGCATACCCAATGCCAGTACGATCAGTGTGATGGAGCCCCGGACCATGGCCGCATCTGATACGGGGAAGTTCGCGGTGGTCAAGGGCTGTTCGGACCTGAACTGTCGAGAGTCCGACCAGTGCGGCGAACAGTCCTCACTCCGTGGCCTCAGTGAGGGGCGGCCATTCGATCAGGGCGACCGTGTGCTTCGCGAGGTCGTCGGCCACATCCGGGTCGGCCTTGAGCTCGTCCAACGTCCGCGGCGGGGGAAGCTGGCGGCCGTCCGCGATCAGTTCCTGTGCATAGAACGCGAGTGCCTCGGGCGCATTCTCCAGGGCCTCGTCGACGTCGTCGCCGCCGGAAATGCAGCCGGGCAGGTCGGGAAACCACACGCCAACGGCTTCGTCCGGGCTGGCATCTTCGATGATGGCAATGTAATGCGGCATGCCCGCCTCACGCCCGCTGCACAAAACTGTCCACGACCTTCTTTTCCCCCGCCTTGTCGAAGGCGATGGTGAGCTTGTTGCCGTCGATCCTGGTGACGCGGCCATAGCCGAATTTCTGGTGGAAGACGCGGTCGGCGAGGGAGAATTCCGAGGTCGTGCCGGTGGATTTGGCCACCAGCTCGCCCTCGATCGTCAGGGGCCCGCGGCGGCGCGAGGAGAAGCTGCCGAAATCGGGCGAGGACGACTGGGACGAAAACGACGAGGCCTGTTCTTCGAAGCTGCCGCGGCCGCCATTGCCGCCCCCACCGCCGCCGCGATTGCGATTGGCCTGGGCGCGCTGCCAGCCCGGGGTCGAATAGGTGGAGCCGAACGCTTCCATGTCGTCGAAACGGGAGGCGCCGTAACCGCCGGTGCCGCCCCAGGCCGAGCCGCCCTTGGATTCCGTGATCTCGACATTGGCCGCGGGCAGTTCGTCGAGGAAGCGCGACGGGATCGTGGTCGACCAGGTGCCATGGATCCGGCGGTTGGTGGCAAAATAGATCTTGGCTCGGCGGCGGGCGCGGGTCAGGCCGACATGGCCGAGCCGGCGCTCTTCCTCGAGGCCGGCGCGGCCCTGTTCGTCCAGCGTGCGCTGGCTCGGAAACAGGCCTTCCTCCCAGCCGGGCAGGAACACGTTGTCGAATTCCAGGCCCTTGGCCGAATGCAGCGTCATCAGCGACACGGCGTCCTCATCGGCGCCGCTGTCGCGGTCCATCACCAGCGAGATGTGCTCGAGGAACCCTTGCAGGTTCTCGAACTCCTCCATCGAGCGCACGAGCTCCTTGAGGTTTTCCAGCCGGCCCGCCGCGTCCGCCGAACGGTCCTTCTGCCACATCTCGGTGTAGCCGCTCTCGTCGAGCACGATCTGGGCGAGATCGGTGTGCGACGTGACCTCGCGCTGGGCCCGCCAGCGGTCGAACTGGGCGACGACGTCGCGCAAGGAGCCGCGCGCCTTCGGCTTCAGCTCGTCGGTCTCGACCACCGCGCGCGCCGCCTCGAACAGCGGAATGCGGCGCTTGCGGGCGTGATCGTGCAGCATCTGCACGGTGGCATCGCCAAGTCCGCGCTTGGGCGTGTTGACGATGCGCTCGAAGGCGAGATCGTCGGCCGGTGAATTGATGACGCGCAGATAAGCCAGCGCATCGCGGATCTCGGCGCGCTCGTAGAAGCGCGGGCCGCCGATGACGCGATAGGGCAGGCCGAGCGTGACGAAGCGGTCCTCGAACTCGCGCATCTGGTAGGAGGCACGCACCAGGATCGCGATCTCGTTGAGCTTGTCGCCCTGGCGCTGGATCTGCTCGATCTCCTCGCCGATGCCGCGGGCTTCCTCTTCCGAATCCCACGAGCCTGTCACCGTGACCTTCTCGCCGTCATGGTCCTCGGTGCGCAGCGTCTTTCCCAGCCGGCCCTCGTTGTGGGCGATCAGGTGCGAGGCGGCGGCGAGGATGTGGCCGGTCGA